>JBJFDX010000033.1:0-3140 GCA_051890235.1 Bacteroidaceae bacterium
GTTTGAGCTTGTCATCAGTCAAACTTGCTGGACGGCAAACTTCATTCCGAGTTTTGCGGTAAGGTGAACTTCCCTTTGCAGAATTGGTCTGTGTCCACTTGCAAAAAGGCACCTTGAGAGCGTGCGAAGTTCATCAAATGAAGGAAAGTGGTATTGTGAGCAAGGAGTTCAGGGTTACCTATCAAAGTCAGTTGGAGTCGGGCACGCGTCATAGCCACATTGAGTTTACGGTCTATCCATGCTCCATCCTCCATGAAGGTGTTGCTGCTGAGGAAGGTGAGTTGCCATCGATGCTGTATTGTAAACCCATATATGATGTAATCCCTCTGGCTACCTTGGAACCGCTCTACTGTGTCGATGCTGATATTGTGTAGCTGGCTTATTCCGTAGTGGTCAATGGCATTGCGAATGGCAGATATTTGGTTGCGATAGGGTACGATGACGCCAATGCTCTGGTCTGCATCAAACTTGTTGCCGCACAATAGATAGGCCTGATACACGATGGCTGCTATCATGCGAGCTTCCACATCGTTGGTCTTGGGTGAGATGGATTGTGTGGGCCGATCTGAACATACAAATGCCAGACGATGCATGGAAAGCATCTGAGCAATGCCGTTGGTATTGCAGGAAGGGGTGAATGTGGCTGTTTGGTGAGGTAGTGGTACAGGCTGAAGTTTATGGGCATAGAAGGCTTGGCTGGGAAAGGCTGCAATCTCCTTATGCATACGTCCCTGGCGAGTGAGCATATACACGAATCGTGGATCGTAACCTTCTGACGTGTGGAAGCGAGACAATAATCTCTCAAAGAGTGACAGACGGCAGTCCGTAAGTCCTATGGCACGAAGTCCTTCATCTGTTACCTGGGCTTCCTCTCCTGACTGTTGCACCACAGCCGGTAACTGCTTGTGGTCACCTATGAGCACCACTTTGTCAATACTTGGCTTGCCTTGTTTTTGGATGCTCAGTAGGCCGATGATGTGGGGTTCCAGAATCTGTGAAGCTTCATCCACGATGGCCAGATGGAAATGCTTCAGAGCAAACAACTCAGGGCTTGCATTGAGTGCGGCGGTGGTGCCGCAGAAGATTCTCGAGTGCGTGATAATCTCTTGCACTTGCCTGGCATTCCTGCAGGTTGCAACCTTATTGGATAGCAGATGCTCGCGATAAAGCGGAGAACAGGACAATGACGAACCGATACGTACAAATGCAATGCCTTCTTCCTGCAGTTTTCCGCACATCTCGTCCACGGCACGATTGGTGTAGGATATCAGCAGGATGTGTGTTCCTTCCTCCAACAGTTGCTCCTTAACCAGATTGAGCATTCCGAAGGAAGTCTTGCCAGTTCCTGGAGGTCCAATGATGAGGAAGAGTTCGCGTGCCTGCTTGGAACGGAGTGTAAGGTTGTTGAATGTGCCGTAGTCGCCCTTGAGCGATATGCTATTGTCTGTCAAAGGCTCTCGTTGTGAGAGTAGTAGGGTACGCCTCTCGACAGGTGCCGACAGAAATCGATGCAGTCCAGCATAGAGTGTGTCCACAGATGAGTCATACAAATCGTGTTCGATGGCCCAACGTACATGAGAACCTTTGGCAAAGACCTTGGGATCCGTTTGACAGTTTCTCAGCATCAGTCGGATGCCTTCAGGGGTGATATCTTCAATGGTGCCGCGGATGACCATTTGTGCACAGGCACGTGGTTCTGTATTGTTTTTATATGGATATAGCAGGATGATGTCGCCACGGCGGAAATTAGAAGTATCGGTTGACATCTGTTTGGGGAAGCGTGCCATGAGTCCGGACACACCATTCTCATCCTGCCGGAACTCATCAAGAGTCAGTCCCTCGTAGATGTTTCCTGCGGCTCTTTTCTCTTCCAAAGAAGAGAGCCATTTGGCAGCAAATCCTGCATCTTCCTTGGTTTTGCTACCCACCTTGGAGAGGAGACGCTCTTTGGCGAGAAATTGCATAAAGCGCAGATAGTAGGCTATTTCAAGTGGATTCGCTTGATGAATGGGTTGGAGCAGATGCTCCAGTTCGGGGCGTGTGTATATCTTCCAGAGTTTTCCATCAACCTGTTTGCGGTTGAGTTTCTCGGGTGTGAGTGTAGCCAGAAATCCATAACCATCGCAGGCATGATTTATCTCACACCATGCCAGAAGGTTTCTCATGCGTATGGCACGTAACATCAGAGCCGGCATCTGTCCCACAGATACCAGTCCACGTGGATACCGAGAGTAGAGCAACATGATGTGTGACAGGTTTTCGGAGTGCATGTTGAACTCGTAGACGAGCAAGGCTCGGTATAGGAGCAACTGTACCAGATGTTTTTCTTGGGGTTTGGGTACCTCTGGGTTATAGTCATGAGCCGACATCGGGATGAAGTCTCCTTTGCCTGACTTTTGCTCAATAATGATTGTTTGATTCTTGTGTTTGTACAGGAGGTCCAAACGCCCTTGTATGCCCAGCATCTCGCTGAAGAATGTGGGCTCCAGTGTCACGTGTTTTGTGTCATATTTAGTAACAATCTCTCTGAGGTCGTTTCCTATCAGTTTTCTGATGTTGGCCTGTTGTGCACGTGCTCTCTCATAGAAAGCGTCGGCCTGCTGACGTCCTTGCAGACCTTCGCAGGACAACATCTCCAAGGCGTTCATCTGAAAATACCGTGTCATACTTTCGGCAAATGGGATTTCTCGTCCATGTATTGTATCGTCGAGAAATTGTCCTGTGAGATTTCCTAAGTGGATGTGTTCCGTGTTAGGTTGTGGTTTCAGACGATTGATGATATTCACATAGGGCGACTCAGCATATGTCTCGAAGCATGAGGCTACAGTAGTCACGTTTACCAGATAGTCAGGTTCGTATATGATGAGCTCAGGCAAACACAATCCTTCCTGCATGCGTACTCGCACCAGATTTATTTGTGAACCAGGGATAAGTATCTGGTTCAGATAACTCCAGTCTCCTTGACCATTACGTGTGAGAAACGTATTCCGCTCATCGTAGCATACTTTCAGTAACTGGGCATGTTGTTCCTCTTCAACTTCAATGATGTGCTCATCAACTTTGTGCACGATACATCGTATGAGGTTCAGGTCATAACCTTTCCATCTGTCTGTAGGTGCTTTGCGGGGAAAGTTGGCTTG
>JBJFDX010000034.1:0-11625 GCA_051890235.1 Bacteroidaceae bacterium
AAGGAATTCAGTTCCGACAAGGGACTTCGTTCTGAGGCAACTCAACTGATTCAGAATCGTCAGGAGAAGTCTAAGGAACGTAAGGAAGCCACAAAGCAGAAGCGTCAGACTGAGGAAATAGCTTCGGCAAAACCCAAGACAAGCTACAAGGTGGTGGGACATATTGAGCTGGATAAGAAGGGCAATCCTGTAAAGAAGGAAGAACCCCAGCCCAAGCCAGTTGCTGAAAAGGTTCCTCAGGAAGCTCCTGCCCAGAAACCGGCAGTGAAGTCTCAGGAGACTCCTGCTCCCCAACCAGTGGAGAAAAAGGTGGAAAAGGTAGAACCCAAAGAGGTTCCTGCAACTAAGAGTGAGCAGAAGCCTCAACCTCAGGAGCAGAAGCCTCAACCTCAGGAGCAGAAGCCTCAGCCCGTGAAGGAAGCCGAGCCTAAGGCTCAGCCTTCTGTGGAGGATAGATTAGCCGCTTTAGGCTCGGAGGTGAATGGAGCCTATCGCCTGAACACATCCACTCTGGCTGCTCCAAAGGTATTGGGAAAGATAGATCTCTCTTCCATCAACTCAAGCACTCGACCCCGTAAGAAGAGTCGTGAGGAAAAGCGTCGTGAACGTGACGAACGAAATCATGCAGCAGCTAATGCTCAGAACGCTTCGGGGGGAGACCGCAAGAAACGTGTGCGCATAGGAAAAGAGCGCGTAGACGTGAATGCCGTGGCCAACCAGGTACAGGACCACAATGGTCAGCGTAAGGGTGGCGGCAACAATGCCGGACAGCAGAACGGCGGCGGCAAGAACAAGAATAAGCAGAAGAATCAGCGCAAGCCCGTGCCTGTTCAGACTGAGGTGAGCGATGAAGAAGTTGCAAAGCAGGTACGTGAGACCTTGGCACGTCTGACCAACAAGAGCAGTAAGGTGGGCAAGGGAGCCAAGTATCGTCGTGAGAAGCGTGATGCCATCCGTCAGGGTGTGGAAAACGAGATGGAGGCACAGGCAGCAGAGAGTAAGGTGCTCAAGCTGACTGAGTTTGTGACCGCCAACGAGTTGGCCACCATGATGAACGTGCCCGTGACTCAGGTCATTGCTACATGTATGAGCATTGGCATCATGGTCAGCATCAACCAGCGTATGGATGCAGAGACCATCAACCTGGTGGCCGAGGAGTTCGGATTCACCACAGAATATGTGAGCGCTGAGGTGAGCGAGGCTGTGACAGAGATAGAGGATGACGAGGAGGATTTGGTTCCCCGTGCTCCTATCGTGACGGTAATGGGTCATGTGGATCATGGTAAGACATCTCTGCTCGACTATATACGTCAGACCAATGTGATTGCCGGTGAGGCTGGAGGTATTACACAGCATATAGGTGCCTATAATGTGAAACTCGAGGATGGACGTCATGTGACATTCCTTGATACCCCTGGACACGAAGCCTTCACAGCCATGCGTGCACGAGGTGCACAGGTGACGGATATCGCCATCATCATTATTGCAGCTGATGATGACATCATGCCCCAGACCAAGGAGGCCATTGCTCATGCCACAGCTGCCAATGTACCTATTGTGTTTGCTATCAACAAGGTAGATAAGCCCAGCGCCAACCCCGACAAGATTAAGGAGGGGCTGGCTGCCATGAACTTCTTGGTGGAGGATTGGGGTGGTAAGTACCAGAGTCAGGATATCAGTGCCAAGAAGGGAATCGGTGTAAAGGAACTTCTGGAGAAAGTACTCCTCGAGGCAGAAATGCTCGACCTGAAGGCTAACCCCAACCGTAAGGCTACCGGCTCTATTATCGAGTCGAGTCTGGATAAGGGACGTGGATATGTGGCTACGGTATTGGTGAGCAATGGTACGCTCCACGTGGGTGATATCATGTTGGCAGGTACCAACTATGGTCGTGTGAAGGCCATGCTTAACGAACGTGGACAGCGTGTGAAGGAGATTGGTCCGGCTCAGGCTGCCACCGTGCTTGGACTGAACGGTGCTCCTCAGGCAGGCGATACCTTCCATGTAATGGATACCGATCAGGAGGCTCGTGAGATAGCAAGTAAGCGTGAACAGCTGGCACGCGAACAGGGACTGCGTACCATGAAGCGCTTTGACCTGAACGAGTTGGGACGCCGTATCGCTTTGGGTGACTTCAAGGAGATGAATCTTATCATCAAGGGTGATGTGGATGGATCTATCGAGGCTTTGAGCGATTCACTCATCAAACTCTCCACAGAAAAGATTCAGGTGAACGTAATCTACAAGGCCGTGGGACAGATAAGCGAGAGCGACGTGAATATGGCCGCTGCTGCTGACAACTGTTTCATAGTTGGCTTCCAGGTACGTCCTTCTGCGGCTGCCAGAAAGTTGGCTGACCAACTGGGTGTCGACATACGTCTCTATAGTGTAATCTATGATGCCATTGAGGAGGTTAAGGATGCTATGGAAGGCATGCTCTCTCCCGAAATCAAGGAAGAGGTTACCGCCCAGGTGGAAGTGCGTCAGGTATATCATATCAGCAAGGTAGGTACTGTGGCAGGTGCTTATGTGATGGAAGGAAAGGTCAATCGCTCCAACAAGGCTCGTGTCATACGCGATGGTATCGTGGTGTTTACGGGTGCCATCAATGCTCTGAAGCGATTCAAGGACGACGTGAAGGAGGTGACCACCAACTTCGAATGTGGTTTGTCCTTGGTGAACTACAACGACCTGCGTGAGGGAGATATCATCGAGACATTCCAGGAGATAGAGGTGAAAGCAAAACTCTAAATCTCGGAGGTCTCCATAGGAAGGAAAAAGAAGAGTAGAAGGTATGCTTATTATAGACTGGATAATCGTGGTTCTCTGGTTGCTGGGCACCCTGAAGGGATGGTCCCGGGGACTGGTACGTCAGGCAGTTTCTATATTTGCCATCATTCTCGGTTTTCTTTTGGCTAAAGCGTTTTGTTCGGTACTTGGGACCTCGTTGGCTCCTGAGTCCGAGCATCCCGCCTTGGTAAGTGGAATTTGTTTCGTGCTTATCTGGTTGATTGTTCCTATAGCATTCGGAGTTGTTGGAGAATTGGTATCCACCGTGCTCGACAAAATATGCATCTTGGGTACAATCAATAAATTGGGAGGCACATTGATAGGTTTTCTCAAATATGGCTTCGTGCTTGGTGCGCTGGTATGGGTGCTCTCTGCTGTTGGCATTATCGGCGAAGAAACCTTGCAGCAGTCGATATTCTGCTCCCCCTTACGGGAGATACCTGTGAGTGTGTACAGTATATTGACTTCCGATGGTGGAGTCTCTTAAGCAGAAAGGGATAGATGGAGGAAAAGAATAGTTTTGTGCGTGAGGTGGCCGCCAGGAAATATGCTTATGGCTTTACCACCGACGTGCAGACCGAAATTATAGATAAGGGTTTGTCAGAGGATGTGGTTCGCCTAATCTCAGAGAAGAAGGGCGAACCTGAATGGTTGCTTGACTTTCGACTGAAAGCATTCCACTATTGGCAGACAATGGAGGAACCCGCATGGGGACATCTCAAGATGCCCAGGATAGACTATCAGGACATCTCTTATTATGCCGATCCTACCAAGAAGAATACCTCCGATGGACCCAAGGAGATGGATCCCGAACTGGTGAAGACCTTTGACAAGTTGGGTATACCCCTTGAGGAGCGTCTTGCTCTGAGTGGAATGGCTGTGGATGCCGTTATGGACTCGGTGAGTGTAAAGACTACCTTCAGAGAGAAGTTACAGGAGAAGGGTATCATCTTCTGTTCCATAAGCGAGGCTGTCAAGGAACATTCCGAACTGGTGCGCCAGTATCTGGGTTCGGTGGTCTCTTACAAGGATAATTTCTTTGCGGCACTCAATTCTGCCGTGTTTAGTGACGGGTCCTTTGTGTATATTCCCAAGGGAGTGCGTTGCCCTATGGAGTTGAGTACTTATTTTCGTATTAATGCCCGGGGAACGGGTCAGTTTGAACGTACGCTCATCGTATGCGATGATAATGCCTATGTCAGTTATCTGGAGGGATGTACAGCACCCATGCGTGATGAAAATCAGCTTCATGCAGCCATCGTGGAGATAGTGGTCATGCAGGATGCCGAGGTGAAGTACAGTACCGTGCAGAACTGGTATCCAGGTGATGCCAACGGGCAGGGTGGCGTGCTCAACCTCGTTACCAAGCGCGGACATCTGCGTGGGGCACGAAGCCGACTCTCATGGACGCAGGTCGAGACGGGAAGTGCCATTACCTGGAAGTATCCCAGTTGCGTGCTTCAGGGCGATGACTCTCAGGCTGAGTTCTATAGCGTAGCTGTGACCAACAATTATCAGCAGGCTGATACGGGAACCAAGATGATACACATAGGTCGTAATACCAAGAGCACAATCATCAGTAAGGGTATCAGTGCAGGACGCAGCCAGAATGCTTATCGTGGACTGGTAAAGGTGGCCAGCACGGCTGAGAATGCCCGTAACTATAGCAGTTGTGATTCGTTGCTCCTGGGAGACAAATGTGGTGCACATACATTCCCCTATATGGATGTGCACAACCAGACAGCAGTCATAGAACATGAGGCCACCACAAGCAAGATATCTGAGGATCAGTTGTTCTATTGCAATCAGAGATGTATCGATACCGAGGAGGCTGTAAGTCTGATTGTGAACGGATATGCTAAGGAGGTAATTAAGAAGCTTCCCATGGAGTTTGCTGTCGAGGCACAGAAACTTCTTGGCGTCTCACTTGAGGGATCGGTAGGTTAGTAACTCTTTGCCCGGCAACCTTCTCCCATAGGTGTGAGGGCGCAGAGCAGAAGAGATGTATCATAAAGGACGTAGTGAATGTTATGTTAAGGATAGAGAACCTGCATGCCAGCATCAATGGCAAGGAAATACTGAAGGGCGTGAATCTTACCGTCAGGGATGGTGAGGTGCATGCCATCATGGGACTGAATGGAGCGGGAAAGAGTACGCTCAGTAATGTCATCGTGGGGCATCCCGCATATGAGGTCACGTCGGGTAGCATCTTCTTTAATGAAAAGAATCTCCTGGCTTTGAAACCGGAGGAACGTGCTCACGAAGGCATCTTCCTGAGTTTTCAGCAACCCGTGGAGATACCTGGGGTGAGCATGGTCAATTTCATGCGAGCCGCCCTGAATGCCAAGCGCAAGTATCGTGGAGAGGAACCCCTCTCGGCAGGAGATTTTCTCAAACTCATGCGTGAGAAGCGTAAGATAGTAGAATTGGACAGCAAGTTGACCAATCGAAGTGTGAACGAAGGCTTCTCTGGAGGTGAGAAGAAGCGTAACGAGATTTTCCAGATGGCTATGCTTGAGCCTTCCTTAAGTATTCTGGATGAGACTGATTCGGGACTTGATGTAGATGCCTTACGTGTGGTTGCCGAGGGTTTCAACAAGTTGCGCACTCCACAGTCCAGTGCTATTGTCATCACCCATTACCAGCGTCTGTTGGACTATCTGAAACCTGATATCGTACATGTGCTCATCGACGGGCGTATCGTGAAGACCGCAGGTCCCGAACTTGCTCTTGAGATTGAGTCACGTGGATTTGACTGGATAAAGGAGGAGGTGGGAGTGTGAGTGCCGAGAAGCAATATATCGACTTCTATCGGGAGGCTTCCGAAGCCATTTGCTCGCGTAGCTGTCCCGTGATGAATGTGGCACGTGAGTCTGCATTCCAGACTTATTGTGCACAGGGATTCCCTTCACGCAAGGTGGAGCGGTACAGATATACCGATGTGCAAGCTGACTTCGCGCCCAACTATGGTATCAGCCTTGCTCCCCTTCAGTTGGTCGACACACCTTTTTGCAGTACACTCTCCCAGGCCGATAATCGTTTGAGTGCGCTCTATGGTCAGGTGGCAGATGCTGATGACTCGATTGTTTCCCTCAATACAATGCTTTCGGTTGATACACTCCTCATACACATTCCACGCGGAGTTCATCCCCAGCATCCTATTCAAATCAGTCATTTGCTCAAGGGTTCGGTGGATGATGTGATGGTCAATCGCCGTTTGCTTATCGTACTGGATGAGTGTGCTCAGGCTGATATAGTTATCACAGAGCGTGCCCATGACCAGCGTCGCTATCTCACCAATCAGGTCATAGAGGTGGTGTGTGCTGATGACAGTATCCTCAATCTGTATGAGATAGAGGAGACTCATCTGCTCTGTACGCGTTATTCCAGCCTGTTCGTCCGCCAGGGAAGGAACAGCCATGTCAACCACACCTGTATTACTCTTTTCAATGGCCATACTCGCAACAGAGTGGATGTGAGCCTGCAGGGTGAAGGTTCTGAGGTGACACTCAACGGATGCGTGATTGCCGACAAAATGCAACGTGTGGACAACAATACGCTCATTGATCATCAGGTGGGCAGTTGCACAAGTCGCGAGCTGTATAAGTATGTGCTTGATGACAGCGCCGTGGGAGCTTTTGCTGGTCGTATTCTGGTACGACCGGGAGCACAGAAGACCATCAGTCAGGAGACCAATGCCAACCTCTGTTCTGCACGTACAGCCCGTATGTACACCCAGCCTATGCTTGAGATATATGCCGATGATGTGAAGTGCAGTCATGGCAGTACGGTGGGACAGATGGATGATGCGGCACTCTTCTATATGCGGCAACGTGGCATCTCAGAGGATGAAGCACGACTTTTGCTCAAGTCTGCTTTCATCACAGAGGTTATAGATGCCATTCCGCTGCAGACGCTTCGTGATCGTCTGCAGTTATTGGTGGACAAGCGTTTGCGTGGAGAACTGTCAAAGTGTGAGGGATGTAAACTATGCAAATAAGGTCATATGATATAGAGCAGATACGTGCCGACTTCCCTATCTTGGGGCGGAAGGTGTATGGGAAGCATCCGCTTGTATACCTGGATAATGCTGCCACCACGCAGAAACCTCGGATGGTGGTGGAATCAATGGTGGAGGAATATTACAACGTGAATGCGAATGTGCATCGTGGAGTGCACTTCCTCTCTCAACAGGCCACCGACCTGCATGAGCAGTCACGTGAGAAGGTTCGTCAGTTTATAGGAGCAGGCAGTACATCAGAAATCCTTTTTACCCGTGGCACTACCGAGAGCATCAATCTTGTGGCCACTTGTTTCGGACAGGCTTTCATGCATGAGGGAGATGAGGTGATTGTCACTGAGATGGAGCATCACAGCAACATTGTACCTTGGCAGTTGCTGCAGGCAAGACAGGGAATACGTATTCGTGTGGTTCCGATGAGTGATGATGGTTATCTCTCTCTTGATGCTCTGGAGGATTTGTTTAACAAACGCACCCGTCTGTTGTGCGTGGCTCATGTGAGTAATGTGCTGGGGACTGTCAATCCCGTGGAGCAGATTGTTCGCATGGCACATGCTCATGATGTTCCAGTCTTGGTCGATGGCGCTCAGAGCACACCCCACATGCCTGTTGATGTCACCCGGATGGATTGTGATTTCTTTGCCTTCAGTGGGCACAAACTCTATGCTCCAACAGGAATAGGAGTGCTGTACGGCAAGGAGCAGTGGCTTGATCGCATGCCTCCCTATATGGGTGGTGGTGAGATGATCAAGAATGTATCCTTTGAGCAAACCACCTTCAATGAACTTCCTTATAAGTTTGAGGCAGGCACACCTGATTATGTGGCGTCCACGGGATTGGCACGTGCCATCGATTATATGAATACCTTGGGTATGGAGAATATCGAGGCTCATGAGCGTGAACTCACCCGCTATGCTCTTGAGCAGATGAGTCTGGTAAAGGGTATGCATTTCTATGGTCCCACCAGTGTGGCACACCATGATGCTGTACTCTCCTTCCAGGTGGGACACATCCATCATCTGGATATGGGAACCTTGCTTGACCGGCTGGGTATTGCCGTGCGCACGGGTCATCATTGTGCCGAGCCGCTCATGCGTCGCCTGGGTATAGAAGGAACATGTAGAGCCAGCTTCGCTCTCTATAACACACATGCCGAGGTGGATGCGCTCGTTCAAGGTATCGAGCGAGTACGCGGCATGCTGGAATAAGTACATAAGCAAAACACTATAGAAATAAGTAACGGATATGAAGAAGATCATCTTTAGGATGTGCCTATGCATGGCCATTCTTTGCATCGGCTTTTCGGTGAGCAGTTGTGACGAGGACAGCCCTTGGTTGAATTTCATCAAGAACCTTATTGGTACCAATGCCACGTACACATATTCGGGTAACGCCTCATATGATTGCATGGAGGGAACTTACAATCCAATGAACTACAAACGCATCGGTCAGTTTACGGCTTCCAACCAACAGGTGACTCTTACCACCACAGCCAATGACTCACAGGCGACTCTGGTTCTGCCTGCAGTCAGCTCAGGTGACATCAGTCTCACAGCCATTACCATCTCAGCTCTGGATATGACCAATGAGACAAGTGCCACCAGTTTGAGTGTGGGTGAGAACTCCTACATAGATGGCCGGATTACCTATAAGGGCAAGACCTATGAGGCAAGTAACCCTTATATTACCAAGGCAAGTGCCACCAGTGGTGTCATCACTTTGGAGATGACCGTATACTTCGGCGAGGAGATGACCGAGGCTGTCAACTATAAGTACAGTGGTAAGGTGGTTTCTCAGCCTTAATCAATGGTCTGTGGGTCGTTGGTGCTATATATAATATAAAAGGAACGCGCGCGTATGTTGCTGCCTTTTTATAGAGAAGGGGTTATCGAGGCCGGTTGTGATGAGGCCGGACGTGGTTGCCTGGCAGGACCTGTCTATGCCGCGGCCGTGATATTACCTCCCGATTATCACAACGATTTGCTCAACGACTCCAAGCAACTTAGCGAGAAGAAACGGAATCAGTTGCGTGGCATCATCGAGCATGATGCCATAGCATGGGCCGTGGGGATTGTGGATAATCATGAGATAGACCAGATCAACATCCTTAATGCCAGCATACTGGCTATGCACAGGGCACTCGACCAGTTGGGGGTACGGCCTCAGGAGATTATTGTGGATGGTAATCGCTTCAAGCCCTATCAGGATGTTCCTCATACCACCATCGTGAAGGGTGATGGTAAGTACATGAGCATTGCCGCGGCCAGTATCTTGGCCAAGACGCATCGAGATGAGTGTATGTTTGCCCTGCACAGGGAGTATCCACAGTATCATTGGGATTCCAACAAGGGCTATCCTGCACCTGTTCACAGGCAAGCCATCCGCCAGCATGGCCCCACACCCTATCATCGGCTCACCTTTCAGTTACTCCCTCCCGAACAGATGTTGCTGGATTTCGGTACGGAATGACTTGGCTGTGAGCGGGGAAATAGGTAATTTTGCAGTCGAAAAAGAAACAAAGATAAATAAGGGAAATATATTATGGCAAAGAAAGCACTTCTGATGATCCTCGACGGATGGGGCATCGGCAATCACACTAAAGGCGATGTTATCTTCAGCACACCTACTCCTTTCATGGATTTGCTGGAGAAGAACTATCCCAATAGCAAACTTCTTGCAAGTGGTGAGAACGTAGGTTTGCCCGACGGACAGATGGGTAACTCTGAGGTTGGTCACCTGAACATCGGTGCCGGGCGCATTGTTTATCAGGACTTGGTAAAGATTAATCGCGCTTGTGCAGATGGAAGCATCCTGCAGAATCCCGAGATTGTATCGGCTTACGAGTATGCCAAGGCCAATGGTAAGAATGTGCATCTGATGGGTCTTACCAGTAACGGTGGTGTGCATTCATCGCTCGAACATCTGTTTACCTTGTTGGATATCAGCAAGACCTATGGTATCCAGAGTACTTTTGTACATTGTTTTATGGATGGCAGAGATACCGACCCCAAGAGCGGCAAGGGATTCATACAGCAGGTAACTGATCATTGTGCTCAGATTCCTGGTGCGGCTATCGCCAGTGTGATAGGACGATTCTATGCTATGGATCGTGACAAGCGTTGGGAGCGTGTCAAGGTTGCCTATGACCTGCTTATCAAGGCTGAGGGCAAGCAGGCCACCGATATGGTTCAGGCTATGCAGGAGAGTTATGATGAGGGCGTAACAGACGAGTTTGTGAAGCCTATCAACAACAGTACTGTGGATGGAACCATCAAGGAGGGTGATGTAGTCATCTTCTTCAACTATCGTAACGACAGAGCCAAGGAACTTACCATTGTGCTTACACAGCAGGATATGACCGAGCAGGGCATGCACACCGTTCCTGGTCTGCAGTATTACTGTATGACTCCTTATGATGCCAGCTTCACGGGCGTGCATATTCTCTTCCCCAAGGAGAATGTCAGAAACACCTTGGGAGAGTATCTCGCCAGCAAGGGGCTGAAGCAGCTTCATACGGCAGAGACAGAGAAGTATGCTCATGTGACCTTCTTCTTCAATGGAGGTCGCGAGGCACCCTTTGAGGGCGAGGAGCGTATCCTGGTGGCAAGTCCCAAGGTGGCTACATATGATTTGAAGCCCGAGATGAGTGCCTTTGAGGTTAAGGATAAGCTCGTGGCTGCCATCAGGGAGGATAAGTATGATTTCATCGTGGTCAACTTTGCCAATGGCGACATGGTGGGTCATACGGGTATCTATGAGGCTATTGAGACTGCTGTGAAGGCCGTTGACCAGTGTGTCAAGGAGGTCGTAGAGGCAGCCAATGCCACCGATTATGAGACAATTATCATTGCCGACCATGGCAATGCAGATAATGCTCTCAATGCCGATGGCACTCCCAACACCGCCCATTCTCTGAATCCTGTACCTTTCATCTACGTGACTCAGAACCAGAATGTACATGTTGAGGATGGTGTCCTGGCCGATGTGGCTCCCAGCATCCTGCACATCATGGGTCTGGAGCAGCCTGATGAGATGACGGGTAAGTGCCTTATCAAGGATTGATGTGCATATGGCAGATGTAGCCATCGAATCATCCTGGAAAGCAATATTAAGCGACGAGTTTGCCAAACCATACTTTGGCGAACTCGTCCGCTTTGTTCATGCCGAGTACTCATCAGGCCTCTGCTTCCCTCCTGGCAAACTCATCTTTAATGCTTTCGACAGCACTCCCTTCGATCAGGTCAAGGTGGTCATTCTTGGTCAGGATCCATATCATGGGGTAGGTCAGGCTCATGGACTGTGCTTCAGTGTCAATGATGGAGTGGAATTCCCTCCCTCTTTGCGTAATATCTTCCAGGAGATACAGGCAGAGACGGGAACTTCTGTTCCTGTGAGTGGCAATCTCAGCCGTTGGGCCAGTCAGGGTGTGTTCCTCTTGAACACCTGTCTCACCGTAAGGGCTCATCAGGCCTTCAGTCATAGCGGGCATGGATGGGAGACCTTTACAGACGAGGTGATTCGATTGCTTAGTGCTCACAGAGACCATCTGGTGTTCCTCTTGTGGGGTGCTCCTGCAGGCAGGAAGGCGTCCCTTATCGATGCTTCTCGTCATCTGGTGCTCAAGAGTCCGCACCCAAGTCCGTTGAGTGCCTATCGAGGGTTCTTCGGTAATCAGCATTTCCTCCTGTGTAACGAGTATCTGCAGGCTCATGGCATGTCACCGGTCCAGTGGTGAGGGTGTCTTTTGTCTTTCCGTTCTGCTCATACCATCTCCATTGGAAAACTTTTGCTTGTCTCATTAAATAGTGCTAACT
>JBJFDX010000035.1:0-3116 GCA_051890235.1 Bacteroidaceae bacterium
CATATCGCCTCCAGGGAAATTGGCAATAAGCACACCAAAGGCAATAGGAATGAGCAACAGAGGCTCATACTTCTTCACAATACCCAGATAGAGCAACGTGAAGGCGAGAAGATACATGACAATGAAGAGAGGATTCTCCGCGATATTGGAGAATGCCGTCATGTCATATACTTTCTCTAAGGCTTCTAATATTCTTTCCATATGGGTTTACTTCCTTGCAATTTTGATAATGGGATCGTCCTCCTCCACAGCATCACCGCTGTTAACCAGGATGGCTGTCAGCACTCCGTCGAAATCAGCACGGATGGCATTGTAGGTCTTCATGGCTTCAATGTATCCAATCACATCACCTGCCTTCACCTCCTCGCCAATCTGTTTGGGAGTCTCCTGAGCATCCTTCACACGATAGAACTTACCTTCAAGCGGAGCAAGCACATCCTCGCCCTCACCTGCAGCCACGGGAGCAACAGTGGTGGCAGCGGTGGCAGCAGGAGTCTCGTTGCCATAAGCGATATTCACTTCATAAGTCTGGCCATTCACACTCACCTTGATGCTCTTGGGCAATTCAGCCACGCCTGCAGAGTTTGCCTTGACCTTACGCTCTGCCAGGTCTGCCTCAAAGTCTGCCTTTGCCTTTCCACTCTTGTATGCCTCATACTGTGATGGATGCATGCTGTACTCAAAGAGTTCCTCGTCGTCCTCGCCAAGTTCCCATCCCTTCTCCTGCATCTTCTGACGGTAGGTATCCAGGTCATCGGGATAGTAAGACTGAGGATCCTCTGTCTCAAAGGCACGTCCCTGCTCCTTAGCCATAGCCACCAACTCAGGTGCAACAGGACCAGGCAGCTTACCGCTCTTACCCAGAATCATGTCCCAGATATTGTCGGCAATCATGCTCCAGCGTTCCTTGCCCTTCTCCATCTGAATCACATTCATCAGGGCGAGGTTCTTCACATACTGGCTGAAGGGAGTTACCAGACAGGGATAGCCTACCTTGGGCCACACATAAGCAACCTCATCGAAGAGCTTCACCAGAAGCTGGTCGGTGGTCAACTCGGGCTGTCCATTCTTCACCTTCCACTTGTTCAGGCTCTTGAGATTGTCCTCAAGGTCTGTCATCAGAGAGCCCATCATGCCACCAGGCAGACCGGGCTTCACCAGCAGAGAGTTGTTGATATGGTTGAGTTTGGGAATATAATAACCCAGGAAGTCATCATACATCTCTTGGATGAGCGTACGAGTCTCCATGTAAGCTTCCATATTGATCTCCTTCACCTGGAAACCGGCATCCTTGAGCATCTCCTGCACGGCGATGATGTCGGCATGACCTGTTCCCCAGGAGAGAGGAGACATGGAGGTATCGATATAGTCACAACCTGCCTTGGCTACCTCAAGAATAGAAGCCATACAGAAATCGGGACCGGCATGGCTGTGATACTGAATCACGATATCCTTCTTATAAGCCTTGATTCCCTCTACTATCTTACCCAAAGACACGGGGCGACCGATGCCTGCCATATCCTTCAGACAGATTTCATCTGCACCGGCATCAATAAAGGTCTTGGCCAGATTGACGTAATACTCCACGGTATGGATGGGGCTGTAGGTGATGCAAAGAGATGCCTGTGCAATCATGCCAGCCTCCTTGGCATACTGAATGGAGGGAAGTACATTACGGGGATCATTCAGGCCACAGAAGATACGTGTGATATCTGTACCCTGCGCCTTCTTGACCTTATAGAAGAGCTTGCGCAAGTCCTTAGGGCAGGGACTCATGCGAAGTCCGTTCAATGCGCGATCCAGCATGTGGGTCTGTATGCCAGCCTCATGGAAAGGCTTTGTCCATTGGCGCACACTCTTGTTGGGGTTCTCGCCATAGAGCAGATTCACCTGCTCAAAACCTCCACCATTTGTCTCCACACGGTCAAAGCAACCCATTCTGATAATGGCAGGAGCCACCTTCACCAACTGGTCCACACGTGGCTGATACTTACCCGCACTCTGCCACATGTCGCGGAAAACCAAGCTAAACTTTACTTCTCTTTTCATTTGCGATATCTTGTTACTTTCTTTCCTTATTAGAATTAATGAGGCTTCCCTATCTTCTTTCTCTGTCGGGCCACATTCTGTCTGACAACGAGCGGTGCCGACAAAAGTCTGTGTCCGAAAGTGGGAAACTGTTATTCTGTTTTCTAATTCTTCGTCATCCATAGGATTCACATCTCTACTGACATATATCCTAAGGCGGAAGATGCCGCTATGCGGACTTTTCTATATCAGATCTTCCTTGCAGAAGCCACCTGACCCTTTCCTCCGGTTATCTGACTCACCACCTCCTTCAGGATGGCCATAGTGCCAGCATCAACAGTATCGGCAGGCTTTGCACTTTTCTTTGCTGGAACAACTTCCTCGGGGGCTACCTTATTGACAACAGCAATAAGCAGTTTTCCACCCCATATGACCACGAGGAGTATCACAAAAACCGTGAGCATGCCCACCATCATAAGTTCCAATCCAAATCCTAAGTTTCCCATTTTTCTACTTGCTTATATATACAAAAACATCGCAAAATTACGCATTTTTCTTCTTTTTGCGCAGTTTTTGCGATGATAATATCACTTAGCAAGTACTATTTTGACTCCAACGCCCTCTGTTTGGACTCCCATGGGAGGTGTTTCTTTCTCCAACAGTAATTCTACCTGAGTAACCGTAGGGAACTCACGAAGCACGCTGGAGGCCATGCGCATGGCAACGTGCTCAAGCAGGGAGGAGGGCTTAACCATCTCTCGTTTCAGCACATCCACAATCTGACTATAGTCTACGGTTCCCTCAAGTTTGTCATGCAACAGAGCATCATCACCGACCAGAGTGGTAGCTGTCAGGGTTATATAGAAATTTGCTCCCACTGCCCTCTCCTGAGGCAACACTCCATGATAAGCATAGAGGCGAAGGCGCTTGATGATAATCTCGGCGGTCATATCCGTCAGTCACTCCTCCATGATCTCATCCTCCTGCAGAGCATCAGGCAGATACTTCTTCAAAGCTCTGGCCACACCTGTCTTCCAGGAGTTGATGTTATCACTTTCCAACTGCAGAGACGTCACCAGCTTGATGAC
>JBJFDX010000036.1:0-3102 GCA_051890235.1 Bacteroidaceae bacterium
GTCAGAAGGAACTTATTCAAGCTGATTCTGACTACGATGACCTGCAGGAGATTCCCCTTTTCAAACAAAATGATGATACCTGGCTATTCTGGGCCAATGGTTTAATATATTGGGATGGGAATACCCGGGTGTTCAACCAGTATGCTACCAAGTCATGTTATTTTCTGACAGAAGGAGACGAACCGGCTGTACTGGAGACTCTGCCTGAGATTCCTTCATCCTCTTCCCGAAATAAAATCGATACTTTTGATGACCATACCTTGTACGAGAGGGATGAGTTTGCTTGGTTCTCAGGAGGCCGGAACCTATATGACGGTACCAGTTATGCCGGCAATAATAGTCATACCTATGCACTGAAGACAATTGATTCGGATGGGGATGAGAAACTTACGGTAGCCTTTTCAGCTGGTGATAAGAATACAACCAAGGTCTTGACCAATGTGAATGGTCAGGATGTGGCAACCCTTTCTTTGGGCGCTACATCTAAATATGTGTATGGAACGACAGCGTCAGGAACCTATAGCGTGAACACGTATACTCAGGGAGATAAATGGACCATTCGTCTCACCAGTACAGCAGGCAATGAAGCTCGCCTTGACTATCTGGCTCTTCATTATCGTCGTCGCATCAATATCCCATCTGATGTGGGGTATGTTGCCTTCTCGGCTCCTGCGTATAGTCAGCCTTCCACCTTCTCCGTCGGTTGTCGTCCTGCTTCGATGCGTTTGCTCCGTATAGATGCACCTCGTTGTCCTTCGGCTTTAGTGAGTACGCAAGCTGTTGATGAACAGACAGTCTCTGCTGTGGTGGAAGATCCTTCGGCACGTTATGTCGCCTTTGATGTTACACATTCTTTCCCCGAACCTACGTACGAGGGAGAGATACGGAATCAGGATTTGCATGCTGTAGACAGTTTGGATATGGTCATCATCATCCCAGCCAGTGGTAAACTGCAGTCTGAGGCGCAGAGAATGGCCGATGCTCATGCTCAGTATGATGGTTTGCGCGTGGGTGTTTTTCGTGCCGATCATATTTATAATGAGTTTTCAAGTGGAACTCCGGATGCCACGGCTTATCGTCGGTTTATGAAGATGCTGTATGACCGTGCGCAGTCAGATGCCGATGCTCCCCGATATCTTCTTCTTATGGGAGATTGTGCTTGGGACAATCGTATGATATCCTCAGCATGGAAATCTTATTCGCCCGATGACTATCTTCTCTGTTATGAAAGCGAGAATAGTGGAAGTGACATTGCTTGCTACGTAATGGAGGATTACTTTGGATTGCTTGATGATGGAGAGGGTGTAAAGCCCCTGCGTGAAAAGTCAGATCTGGGCATCGGACGTTTTCCTGTCACTACCCAAGCCGAAGCGAAGGTTATGGTGGACAAATGTATTGCCTTTATGAGTCGTTCCAATGCGGGTGACTGGAAGAATCTTGTTTATGTCTTGGGGGATGACGGAGACGAAAATAGTCATATGGATGGGGCCGATCAGGTTGCCGAGCAGATACGTAAGGACAATCCTTGTGCTGAGGTGCACAAGGTTCATTGGGATGCTTACCAACGTGTGAGTACCATCAAGGGCAACACTTATCCCGAGGTGAGCGAACTTCTTCGTCAGCAGATGAATGATGGTGCGCTCGTGATGAATTACACGGGACATGGTGCTACTTATACTCTGAGTCATGAGTTTGTACTTCGTACAGAGGATTTCAGCAGTTCCCGAGGACAGAACATGCCTTTATGGGTGACTGCTGCTTGTGATGTGATGCCGTTTGACGGACAGGTAGTCAATATAGGAGAGGAAGCTGTGCTCAATCCGCAGGGAGGAGCTCTGGCATTCTATGGTACCACCCGAACGGTCTTTGCATCACAGAATCTGCTTATGAACAAATATTTCATGAAGCATCTGTTTTCCTATGATGCTCAAGGTAACCCTAACCGTGTGGGTGATGCCATTCGTATGGCGAAGGCCAATATTGTGGCTGGAGAGAATGATAATGGTCTTTATTTGGAGAACAAGGTTCAGTATGCTCTTTTGGGAAATCCTGCTCTGGCCATTACCTTACCCGAGAATAGAGTGGTGCTTGACAGTATTGCAGGCAGGGTACTTTCTCCCGATTCGGAAATCAATCTGCGAGCAGGTCAGCGCGTCAGGTTGACTGGCCATGTGCAAGATGCCCAACGAAATATGATATCTGACTTCCAAGGTGTACTCAGTTCCCGATTGTTTGACAATCAGGTGACCATTACTTGTCGCAATAATGCTGATGCTGCCAGTGCGTTTACTTATCAGGATCGCACATCGGTACTCTATGAATCTCGTGATAGTGTGAGCGCAGGCAGATTTTCTTTTGAGTTCGTGATTCCTGTGGATATCAGTTACAGTAATGATTCGGGCCGCTTGGTCTTCTATGCTTATGAAGACAATGCGGGGAGAGCAGCCAATGGATATTGTGAGCAATTCACCCTGGGAGGAGTAGAGGATGGCTTGGAAGCAGACACCCTGGGCCCTCAGGTGACGGCATGGCTTAATACCGAGGAGTTTCAAGAAGGGGATATCGTAAATGCAACTCCCTATTTCGTGGCTCAGATAGAGGATGAGAGTGGAGTGAATGTGAGTGGAACAGGCGTGGGGCATAATCTGTCTCTTGTGGTGGATGGGCGTGCCGACCAAACTTATGACCTGAATGATTACTATGTGCGAGAGTTTGGCGATTTCACGCGAGGCTCTGTGGCTTTCACACTACCTGCTCTTGAGGATGGGGAACATAGTCTGACCTTCCGCGCATGGGACATTCTCAACAATATGAGTACCACCACGCTTTCTTTCAAGGTCAACTCTGCTCTCAAGCCAGAGATGCTCAGCCTGTCGGCCAGTCAGAATCCGGCTGTTACCAGCACCAATTTCCTGATCTCATATGATTTACCGGGAAGCGAGTGTACTTTCACTTTGGATGTGTATGATTTTGCCGGTCATCGCATGTGGAGTACTACCCAAAGGGGAAGCAGTCCCAGCGGCCTCTATTCCATACCTTGGAATTTGGTGAGTGGAAGTGGTGGTCGCCTTTCCACGGGAATCTATTTCTATCGTTGCAGAA
>JBJFDX010000037.1:0-11495 GCA_051890235.1 Bacteroidaceae bacterium
AAAGTACACAAATAAATGCAATGCGCCATATATTTTAACATAAAATAAGCGTATAGCCGTGAATAGAAGGAGTATTTTTGCAAGTATTACCACACTTAGGATGCTGCAGATAAACACTTCCCGTGAGGGATGGGTATACACCATGGCGAGGAGTACGGGAAAGAGTATCACAGCCTCGAGGGTGAGAATGAGGAATTGTGTGTTGTGCCATTCGTGGCGAACTTG
The DNA here is from genome assembly GCA_051890235.1 of Bacteroidaceae bacterium. GTDB lineage: Bacteria > Bacteroidota > Bacteroidia > Bacteroidales > Bacteroidaceae > Physcousia. The sequence continues at coordinate 226 of JBJFDX010000037.1, forward strand.
CCTGTTAAAAAAAATCCAGTTGAGGAATTTATGCAAATATGCTTTACAGAGGAAGTAGATCCACCATGTAATCACAAAGAGAGCCTGTAGCCATAGACGGCTTGTGACCTGGGGTATCTGTCCCAGGTGGTCCTGGTCAATCACCGATATGGCTATACCTCCCATGATGCTGAGCATCAGACACACGTAGGGCATGGACAGTAATCCCTGGGCTGTGCTTAATGATTGCCTCCGTCCCTGGCTGACCCGTGTAGGCAGGAAGAAATCATGCAATTGAGAGCGCATCTCCTGACCATAGCGTATCAGAATGTATATCAGCATGATGAAGCATATCAGCACTCCGCAGGTGAGAGGACTGTCGGTACTTACCCTGTAGGGAATCGGTCTGCAGGAGAAGCCCATTGGGCGGTGTGGCCTCTCGGGATGCCAGTAGGGGGAGTTGCAGAAGAATCCTTGGTCCCACTCCTGGAAGTGTGTCAGGGCAAGGATGAGGCTGTCATCGGGAGCCGCATGGGGGAGGGTGTCTGCTTGCAGAACCAGCGTGTCGGCAGGAAGGGCGTCCTTTCTTTCTATGGAATCAACTGATTCAACGGGGATATGATGAACGGAGTCTGCAGCAAGGGTGTCGGGCAAGGGAGTTGCCTGGGCCACAGAATCGAGTTCCTGAGGAGCAGGTACGACATCGATGCTGTCGGGCACCTGTGCCTGAGGTGTGCTAAGGTCCTGACGGATGGTCATAGGGCAGCAAATCGACGTATGGAGGTATCCCACATGGGGGTGTCCTGTACCAGGTCAAGTGCCTCTTGAGGGGTGGTTGCCACGCGCCAGATGGCGGTATGCTGCTGGCGCATGAAGTGGGCGTCGGCTGCCTGTTGCAGGAATGCGAGCAGGGAATCATAATACCCATCGGTATTGAGGATGACGATAGGTTTGAGATAGAGTCCCAACTGTTTCCATGTAATCAGTTCGCTCATCTCGGCCAGGGTACCGCATCCTCCGGGGAGGAAGATGGCAGCATCACTCATCTCGGCCATCTTCTGCTGGCGTATGTGCATGTCGTCAGTCTCCACGATGCGTGTCATGTGCTGGTGACACCAGCCTTCCTCAATCATGAATGTGGGTATGATGCCCAGAGTGTGTCCTCCATTCTGAAGGCAACCGTCGGCCGAGGCACACATCAGACCCTGATTGCCTGCACCATTGACGAGCATGATGCCACGCTCGGCCATGCCCTTGCCCAACTGGTATGCCGCGTCGAAATATTTGCGGTCAACTTGCGAACTGCTGGCGCAGTACACACATATGCTCTTGATGTCCACGTTACTTATATAATATTATGTACGCGCCCGCGAGGCTCACTTGTGCTGTTGCTCTCCAGGCGCGCCTGTAAGTATCAGAGGCCGAATGCCTCCTGGATTTGTTTCACGTAATCGAGTTTCTCCCAGGTGAAGAGTTCCACCTCAATCTCCTTGGTGGCATGATAGAGTGACTCGAAGCGTTTGGTCACCACGCGAGGCTCTCGCCCCATATGTCCATAGGCGGCTGTCTCCTCATAGATGGGGTTACGCAACTTGAGACGTTTCTCTATGGCATAAGGTGTGAGGGGGAACATCTGCCTGATGCGCTCGGCTATCTGGCTATCAGAAAGCTGCACATGGCTGCGGCCGTAGGTGTTGACGTACACGCTTACCGGTTCGGCCACTCCAATGGCGTAACTCAACTGCACGAGCATCTCGTCGGCCACTCCTGCTGCCACCATGTTCTTGGCTATATGTCGTGCGGCATAGGCTGCCGAGCGGTCCACCTTGGAGGGATCTTTTCCGCTGAAGGCTCCTCCGCCATGAGCGCCTTTGCCTCCGTAGGTGTCCACGATAATCTTTCGGCCTGTGAGGCCTGTGTCTCCGTGGGGACCACCAATGACAAACTTGCCTGTGGGATTGACGTAATATTTGATGTTGTTGTCGAAGAGTGCCAGTATCTCGGGCTTCTGGATTCCTTTGAGCATGCGTGGAATGAGAATTTCCTTCACTTCCTTCTCAATCTGCTTCTGCATGGCTTCATCAGTATCAAACTCGTCGTGCTGTGTGGAGAGCACGATGGTGTCGATACGCAAAGGCTGGCCATCGTCGGAGTATTCCACGGTCACCTGACTCTTGGCATCGGGACGCAGGTAAGTCATCTGCTTGCCTTCCCTGCGAATTTCTGCCAGAACCACCAGCAGGCGATGAGCAAGGTCGAGTCCCAGAGGCATGTAGTTGTCGGTCTCGTTTGTTGCATATCCGAACATCATGCCCTGGTCTCCGGCTCCCTGTTCCTCGGGTGCTTGTCGGTTTACGCCCCGATGGATGTCGGGACTCTGCTCGTGAATGGCGCTCAGCACGCCACAACTGTTGCCGTCAAACATGTACTCGGCCTTGGTGTAGCCAATACGGTTGATCACTTCGCGTGCCACGCGCTGCAGGTCAATGTATGCCTCGCTTGTGACTTCTCCCGAGAGGAACACCTGTCCTGTGGTCACCATGGTCTCGCATGCCACGTGGGACTGAGGGTCAAAGGCCAGTAACTTGTCAAGAATGGCATCGCTAATCTGGTCGGCCACCTTGTCGGGATGACCTTCAGACACGGATTCTGAGGTAAATAGATAACCCATAGTCAATTGAATCATTAAGGTTGAACAATCAACAAGCTGGGGAAAAGATGTAGGCATAAATGCGTGGTAAAGCGCTTTACTTTACCCTTTTTAGCATTTTTTATTGTGGTTGCAATCAGCCCAAATCTATCCACATTTCTCGTTTCGGTTGCAAAGGTACGAAGTTTCAGCGGATTGAGGCATCACGAGGCACGCATTTTTATTCCTATCGATATAGATTCGGATTAAGACAAAGGCAAGGAGATACACTTTTCCATCTAATGAGAGATTTTGGTTTATACTTGTCTGTTTCAGGAAGAGAGCCATCATGCAGGCTCTTATGAGGATAGGGATTGCTGCGTGTGTCAAGGGTGTAGAATGGCTGAACAACTTAGGGATATCGAGGTAAAAGATTTGCCTGTCAGCAATAGCGTGTGAGGATTATTATGTAACTTTGCGGAGAAACTTATCATACGTAATATCCTAATGAAGGTCAGTTTAACTTTTATCTTGGTTGCTTTTCCCCTTTTGGCAAAAGCCGCCTTAGCCATGCCTCAGGACCATCTGGGGGATGTGAATCTCTTTATCGGAACAGCCAATGACTACGGACAGATGACTCCCGGAGCGGCCGTACCCTATGGTATGATACAGGTATGTCCCGACAGTAATCCTCGTCAGCATCCTGGCTATGATTATGAGGTGGACGTCATAAGCGGATTCAGCATCAATCGCCTGTCGGGTGTGGGAGGGAGTGGATGCGGAGGTAATGTGTCGCTCTTACCTTGCGTTTCGACAGATAAACCGCGTCTGATAAAAAGTAGCGAGCAGGCCCGACCGGGCTTTTACTCGGTCACTCTGCAGGATGGGACCCTTTTCCGTGCCACGGCCACCACTCATCTGGCTGTTGAGGAGTTTTCCTTTCCGCAGGGCAAGACACCCCGGCTGGAGCTGAATCCATCTTCCTCCTTTGAGCATGTGCATGAGGCCCACTTCTGTCAAACGGGGCCTGCTGAGGGCGAGGGATATGTGATGAGCCGAAATACTTGTGGCCGAGGACATTATCACTTGTACTACCGGTTGCTGGCAAGCACGCCCTTCTGTATAGATTCCGTGGGGAGTGGGAAAGCGAGGCTAACCTTCTTGCAGGCTCAGAACGGCCGTGTGGAGATACGCATACTGGTGGGTACGGGACTGAAGGATGAGTTGGCGGTGGTGCCATCCACAACCATATGGGAGAAGGATTTCGGTCAGATAGCACGCGAGGCTGCATCTCGTTGGCAGGATTTGTTGGGGCGCATTGAGGTGGAAGGCGGTTCGGACGAACAGCGTACCATCTTCTATACATCCCTTTATCGTACTTTCCATAGCCCCTTTCAGGTGACAGACAGCCTGATGCGCCGATATCTGGGGACTGACGGCAGGCCTCATCGGGCAGAAAAGACCAATTATTACAGTTCCTGGTCCCTTTGGGATACATACCGTACCAAGTTTCCTCTCATCACTCTGCTCGACCCTGCCCGTTCGGCAGATATCATGCAATCATTGGCACAGCTATATGTTACGGGAAAGAAGGATTGGAGTACGGATTATGAATGTGTGCCAACGGTTCGTACCGAGCATGCCATAGCCACCCTGCTCGACGCTTATCGGCAGGGTATCAGCATTCCCAACCTTGCCGAGGCATGGGCGGGGATGGTTCGTGAAGCAGAACACTTGCCACTCAAGACACCCGACCAATGTCTGGAAGCTTCGGTTGACTACTGGGCTCTGGGACAATTTGCTCAGGAGACAGGACGCAAGGATGAAGCCGAGTGGTGGACACAACGGGGAGAGCAGGTCTTTGATTCTGTATGGACAAAGGAGTTTATGAATATCGACAGCACCTATACGCGCATGCGTGGGAATGGCCTTTATCAAGGCACACGCTGGCAGTACCGCTGGGGAGCACCCATGTATCTCAAGCGTATGAAGCAACTGGTGGGGAGTAAGGTTTTGTTGGCACAATTGGAGCAATTCTTTAGAGAAGAGCTATACAACCAAGGAAATGAGCCAGACATACATGTTCCCTTCCTGTTTGGCAGGCTGGGGGCTCCCGAGAAGACGGCTCCTGTGGTGCGCAGCCTGGCCACCGAGGCCGTTATCCATCGTTATGGAGGTAATGATGCCTATCCGAAGCCTTTTGAAGGCAAGGCATTTGCCTGTCAGCCTCGAGGCTACTGCCCTGAGATGGATGAGGACGATGGAGCCATGAGTGCCTGGTATGTCTTTGCCAGTATCGGCCTTTATCCTGTGGTGGTGGGCGAGGCCACCTATGAGGTTTTCCCGCCTCTCTTCAAGCGTGTTACCTTGTATCCGGGCGGATCAAGTCATCCTGCCGTAACCATTCGTGTGCAGGGGAATGAAAAGGGTGGTGGCGCGTTGCGTCGCGTGACGTGGAATGGGCGCAGACTGCGTGAACCTCGCATCAGTCATCGGATGCTCGTGCAGGGTGGCGAACTGGTGTTTTACTACTGAGCCACGTAAGACCAATCGTTTTAACTAACTATATTTTAATTACAAGATGAGAAAACTACTTATCATGGCAGCAACTATCATGGCGGCTGCCTGCACACAGAGTCCTAAGGAGAGTGTGCAAGCAGAAGAGAGTGACACAAGCAAGGTGACATTCGTAAGGGAGAACTTCCCGGAGCAGAATGTGGATGTGAACGCCTTCTCGGGAGGCATACAGCACATAGGTATCCCCACGGCTGACGTGCAGGGCACGGTGGACTTCTACAAGACTCTTGGTTTCGAGGAGGTGATGCGCCGTACGGTCATGGGTGACCGCGACTTTGCTTTCATGAAACTGGGTAATGTGCTCATCGAGGTCATTCCCTCAGATGATCCTGCCATGACAAATGGGGCTGTGGATCATTTCTGCCTGGATGTGAAGCAGATAGATACGCTTTTCCAGCAGGTCAAGGAGGCTGGCTTTACCATGCTGGATGACAGTATCAATCATATTGACTTCTGGGACAATGGAGCCAGATACTTCTTCATTCAGGGTCCAAACAATGAGAAGATAGAGTTCTGCGAGGTGCTCTGAACCCTTTGGTCTTGCCCGTATTCCTATGGGTGCGGAGTGAGAACAGCAGAACGCTTATACAAGAAAAGCGGGGATATGCCGGATTGTGCATACCCCCGCTCTGTTATTTTTCACTCGGTGAGTCTTATTTCAGATATTCGCCCCAGTCAGTCAGGCGCATGTCGCCCTTGCGCAGGAAGGTATCGTGCATGGCAAAGGCTGCAGAGAGAGCGTGGTGAGTGTGTCCGCCAAAGGGCTCGGCATACTTCAGATAGTCACGCAGCAGGGGCTGATAGTCGGGATGAGCCACCTTGATGAGCTCCTCGGCCTTCTGCATGTCGCTCTTGTGACGCAGGTCGGCCACGCCGTATTCGGTGATGACAGCATCGATGAAGTGGTTGGTGTGGTCGATATGGCTGGCGAATGGAACGATGCTTGAGATGGCATCGCCCTTGGTGGTGGAACCGCAGGTGAAGATGCTCAGATAAGCGTTGTTGGTGAAGTCGGCCGAACCACCTATGCCGTTCATCATCTTTGTGCCGCAAATCTTGGTGCTGTTGACGTGTCCGTATAGGTCACACTCGATGGCTGTGTTGAGTGAACATACGCCTATGCGTGCGATGACCTCGGGGCAGTTGCTTATCTCTGAGGGACGGAGCACCAGTTTGTCCTTGAAGAAATCCATGTCGTCATAGATTCCGCGCAGGCATTCGTTGGTTACAGTCAGCGAACAGGCACTTGCGCTCAGTACGCGGCCCTCGCGCATCAGTTGCACGGGAGCATCCTGGAGCACCTCGGTATATATATTGAAGTTGGGCACTTCGCTGCATTTGCCCAGGGCACCCAATACGGCATTGGCTCCGCTTCCCACTCCGCTCTGCAGATTGAGGAATGTGGGAGGGATGAGTCCCTGGCGCATATTGCTGAGCAGGAAGTCTGCCACGTTCTGTCCTATCTGGCTTGTGATGGGGTCGGGGTCCTTGAATCCGCGTGCCTCGTCGGGAATGTCGCAGTCTATCACGCCTATGATACGGTCGGCATCCACTTCCACATAGGGCTTGCCTATGCGGTCGCTTGCCTTTGTGATCATGATGGGTGTGCGATATGGGTGGTCTTCTATTTCATACACGTCGTGTATGCCCTTGCTCTTGGGACTATGGAAGGCGTTGAGCTCTACGATGATGCCCTCGGTGGCCAGGCGGCATACTGTGGGACTGATGCCACCTGCGGCTGTCAGATAGATGTGTGCCTTGCTGCCCACCTTCTCAATGGCACAGGCTTCGATGATAGCCCAGTTGACCTGACCCAGATAGCCTTGTCTGATTTGCGTGGCCATGTTGCTCAGATTCAGGTCGGAATAGTTCAGCTCGTTGCGGTTGACATTCTTCCTGAAGTCGGGGTTGGTGGTGTATGGAGCGCGGAAGTCGAGGGCGTGTGCATTGGAGAGCATGCCATCGCAGCTCTGTCCTGTACTGGCTCCTGTAAATACGCTGATCTTGAATGGGCGTCCGGCGGCGTGCTCGGCTTCTGCCCGTTTGGCAATTTCTGCGGGGGTACACTTGGGGGCTCCTGCGGGGGTAAAACCACTCAGGCCGATGGTCTGTCCGTTTTGAATCAGGGAGGCTGCTTCTTCGGCAGTCATCTTTCTAAATTCCATGATGGTGTAAAGGGTTTTATATTGTTTTTTGTAAATGTATTTGCGTATGTTGCGCGAAAACCGCCGCAAAGTTACTTCTTTTTTGTCAAGGGGTGGCCTTTCTGCGTATACTTTTCTTCATTTCTCGCGCGTGTATCCTTATTTTATGTCAAAATGTGCCGGATGGAGCCTTTCTTGCGGAGTGGTGACGTTTTTCAGGAAGAGGGTTCTGAATTGCTCCTGCATGGCGTGGATGAGTTCATCCTCGGGGATGCCTCTCAGCCTTGCCGCCTCGTGATAGAGCAGTTCCACGGGCCTGGGATCGTCATCGGTTTCAAGCAGGAGTCGGTCTGTGGGACACAGGCAGAGGCTCTGGGGGTTGAATCTGAAGCCGAAGGAGATGTGGAATCCGGCGCTCAGGAGTGACTCCATCTGGCGTGGCTTTCCTCGGAATCCGTGCAGAATCCAGGGTTCTGTGGGCTTCATCTCCTTGCGGAGAGCCAACAGGTGGTCCAGGCACTTCACACAATGCAGGATGACGGGCAGATGCCATTCCATGGACAGGTGCAGCTGCGGGATGAGCAACTGCATCTGCTGCTCGATGGAGGCTTCGGCATGGACATCCAGTCCGCACTCTCCGATGGCCATCAGGGTGCCTCGGGAGGCAGGGAAATCATGTGCCGAGGTGGCTTTCCATGGATGGATGCCCCAGGTGTGCACACCGTCCTGGATGACTCTCTCTCCCTGGCGCGAGGGATGATGTGTGTGAAAGTCTATGCAGTCCATGCCTTGTGGGTGTTGTCTGGGCCTGGCGGGGATGCTGATGGCCTTATTCGGGATAGACGAGGTTTTCGTCGGTGGCCTTCAGGAGTGTCTCTTCCAGATAGCGCTTTGATTCCCATCGTGCCATGGGCAGATCGTGCAACAGGTAGTTGCCGCAGTCGCGTGGCTTGGTTCCGGGCACTTCTCCCTCATATTCGGCCACAAAGCGGAAGGTCTCTATCATGAGGGGCAGGATGTCGCGGCTGGTGAGGTTGCCTCGCATGAGCAGATAGTTGCCGGTCAGGCAGCCCATGGGTCCCCAGTAGACGATGCGGTCACGCCACTCGGGATGGTTGCGCAGATAGGTGGCAGCCAGATGCTCGATGGTGTGTATGGCTCCCTGACCGAGTGCCGGTTCGCGGTTGGGCAGCTTCATCCGTATGTCGAATGTGGTGACTGTCTCTCCGCCCACCTGGTCCTGTCGGGAAACGTAGATGCCGCGTTTCAGGCGGCAATGGTCGATGGTGAAACTTGGTATCTTTTCCATGTCTTGCAGAATGTGTTCTGTGTTTGGGTTAAAGTCGTGTGGTGATTGCGTCTAACAGGGTGTGTGTTACGCCGAAAGAGCGCTCGGCCATGGTGTCCCAGAAGTTCATGTACTGGTCGAAGTGTCCCTCGGCTCCGGGTGTGTCGCTTATGATGCGGAAGCTCAGGAAGGGCACACCGTAGAGGTGGCACACCTGCGCCAGGGCTCCGCTCTCCATGTCCACGGCCAGGGCATCGGGGAAGCGTGCCTTGATGTGCTTCAGTTGCTGATGGTCGGTGATGAACTGATCCCCGCTGCAGATGAGTCCGGGCACGATGTGCGTGTCGGTTTGCAAGGCCGATGCTATGGCTGTCAGGCGCTCGTCGGCATGGAAGACGGCAGGCAGTCCCTGTACCTGTCCCGGGTTGTTCTCGGGCCCGCAGTCCACGTCGTGATAGGCCACGTGTGCTCCCACCACCACATCCATCACATGCAGACTCTCGTCGATGCCTCCTGCCACTCCCGTGTTCACCAGTATGTCGGGCTTGTATCGCCTGATCAGTTCCACGGCTCCCACGGCCGCGTTGACCTTCCCGATGCCGCTTTGCATCAGCACCAGTTGCTTTCCTCCGTAGGTTCCTGTAGTGAAGGCCAGATGCCCGTCTGTGGTCAGCCGGCTGTCCTGCAGAAGTGCTGTTATCTGGGCGTGCTCCTTCTGCATGGCGTTGATGATGCCTATGGTCATGTTGTCTTGTTCTCTTTTTGGTTTTATGGTTGCAAAGGTAGGAAATAGTATCTGAAGCAGGCTCAGAATGCGCGTAAAAAGTTTGCGGCTCCTCCTCTCTCTCCCTCAGAGCATGTTGACGGGCCCTGCGTTTCCCACTTCGGGCAGGGATGGCAGACAATAATCGGGCCTTTCCCTCCGTTATATTTATATATAAGACACACAAAGGGTTACTGATTATGAAACGTCTCCTCCTCACTCTTCTGCCTGCCGCTGCATGGGCGCAGGACAGCCCCAACGTGATATGGCTGATGGCCGATGACCTGGGATATGGCGACCTGTCCTGCTATGGGGCCACCCGAGTCCACACACCCAATATCGACAGGGTGGCTCAGGAGGGTGTCCGCTTTACCGACATGCACGCCTGTGCCAGTACCAGCACGCCCAGCCGCTACGGCATCCTCACGGGAGAATATCCGTTCTGCCATCCCAGGACCGATGTGGCGGCGGGAGATGCCGGTACCATCATCTGGCCTCAGCAATACACCTTGGCCGACATGATGCGCAGCGTGGGTTATCGCACGGGAGCCTTCGGCAAATGGCATCTGGGACTGGGAAGCCGCACGGGAGGGCAGGACTGGAATGGGAAGATTGATGTGGGGCCCGACAGCCTGGGCTTCGACTACAGTTACATCATGGCTGCCACCTCCGACCGCGTGCCTTGTGTGTTTATCGAGCAGGGGCGTATAGCCAACTACGATTCTTCTGCTCCCGTGCAGGTGAGTTATCGAAGCAATTTCGAGGGCGAGCCCACGGGGCGCACGCATCCCGAGTTGCTCACCAAACTGCGTCCCAGCCATGGACACGACATGAGTATTGTGAACGGTATCAGCCGCATCGGTTACATGAAGGGCGGAGGCAAGGCTCTGTGGCGTGACGAGGATATAGCAGACAGCATCACGGCTCATGCCATCAGCTTCATGCAGGAGTGCAGTCAGGCTCGCACGCCCTTCTTCATGTACCTGTGCACCAATGATATCCATGTGCCCCGCATGCCTCACGAGCGTTTCCGTGGCAAGAGCCCCATGGGGTTGCGTGGTGAGGCCATCCTCTCCCTTGATGATACGGTGGGGGCCATCACGGCAGAACTTGACCGGCTGGGCATAACCGGAAACACCCTGCTCATCATCACCAGCGACAATGGTCCGGTGCTCGATGATGGATATGACGACCAGGCCGAACTCCTGGCAGGCAGTCATGCTCCCGGTGGTGCCTGGCGGGGTGGCAAGTATAGCGCTTTCGAGGCAGGGAGCGTGGTTCCCTTCATCCTCAGATGGCCTGGTCATGCCCGGGTGGGCGAGAGCCGGGCGCTGCTCAGCCAGGTGGATGCCATAGCCACTCTGGCCCAAGTGGTGGGCGCAGAGGTCCCCCAGGGGGCTGCTCCTCACAGCATGAGTATGGCCAGGAGCTGGCTGGGCAAGAGTCATGCCTCGCGTCCCTATGCCATCAAGATGGCGGCCAACCATGCCCTGGTGCTTCGCACGGAGAAGTGGAAATATATCGAGCCTTCCAAGGGGGCTCCCATGGTGACGTGGGGACCCAAGATAGAGACGGGTTACAAGGCCGTGCCTCAGCTCTACCGCATAACGGATGATCAGGGTGAGCAGGTCAACAGGGCAGAATGCCATCCCCGTGTGGTGAGGAAGTTCCAGCATCAGATTGACCTCCTGAGAGGGCCGAAGCCCTGACGCTCCGTCTCTTCTCCTCCTGTCTCCTCTTACAGGTGGACGACCGCCTGCTCCTGAAAGTGAAGGACCTGGAGAAAGGAAAGGTTGACCTCAACTGAGAGAAGAGTGATATCAAATATCAAATATCAATTAAAAATCGGAGGGTATGCAACTCCTCTATACCCTCTCTATAGAGTATATA
>JBJFDX010000038.1:0-3083 GCA_051890235.1 Bacteroidaceae bacterium
AAGAATGTCCGTACACCTCGCGACAATTTCTATAATACGTTGGCTAACAGCGCACACCAATTCTTTGTTCATCGCGAACATGAGGACTATGTGCTGGCAGGATACCCTTGGTTTAAGTGCCGTGCTCGCGACATGTTCATCTCTTTGCCCGGACTTACACTCACCAACAACGAGGTGAAAAAGTATGACGATGTGATGGAGACTGCCGAGAAAGCCATCCGTCATTTCATGGCCGGCGAACCTCTGGAGGTAAGTGTGACTGAGATGGATCATCCCGATGTGCTCCTGTGGGCCATCTGGTGCCTTCAGCAATATGCCAACACTCAGGGAACTGAAGTATGTATGCAGAAGTATGGAGTGCTGGTACACGATATCATGCAATGGCTCATGGATGGTCATCACCCCAATCTTGAGATACGTCCCAACGGACTGGTCTATAGCGAAGGCCGAGAGAAGGCCATCACCTGGATGAACAGCACAGGACAGGGAGGCAAGCCCATCGTGCCGCGCACAGGTTACATCGTGGAGTTCAACGCCTTGTGGTACAACGCTCTGATGTTTGCCGCCAAACTCTATGCCAATACCGATGATTCGGCCTTCGTGCAGAGTCTGGAAATGAATGCAAGGGTATGCGCCGACAATTTTGCTTCCATGTTCTTCAACGAGTTTGGTTACCTGTGTGACTATTGCGTAGACGGCTACCGCAGTTATGATGTGCGGCCCAATATGATTTTCGCAGTCGCTCTCGATTATTCTCCTTTGGACAAGAAACAGAGCAAGAGCGTGCTCGACTATTGCACCAAGGAACTGTCCACACCCAAGGGACTGCGTTCGCTCTCACCCAAGAGCCGCGGATACAATCCCATGTATGTGGGACCGCAGGCCCAGCGAGATTATGCTTACCATCAGGGTACGGCCTGGCCATGGCTGGCGGGATTCTATATGGAAGCATGCCTGAAGGTATATCGCCTTAGCCGTCTCAGCTATGTGGACCGCTTGCTGGTGGGGTATGAAGAGGAACTCTTCTACCATTGCATAGGCACCATCCCCGAACTCTTTGATGGCAATCCTCCATTCCACGGCCGCGGAGCCATCAGTTTTGCCATGAACGTGTCGGGAATCATGCGTGTGGTGAAGTTACTTGATAATTACAACAACCTATAAGATACATTGGGAGGATATAAGATATGAAAGTACTGATGTTCGGATGGGAGTTCCCCCCAAAGATTTATGGCGGACTGGCAGTTGCTTCCTATGGCATCACTAAGGGTTTGTCCATGCAGGGAGACGTGCAGACCACCTTCTGCATGCCCAAACCAACAGGTGAAGAGGAACGTTTTCTCAAGATTGTGAACATGAGTCAGGTGCCCGTGGCCTGGCGTGACGTACATTATGATGACGTACAGAGACGCATGACCAGCCATTCGGCCGATGATTATTATCGATTCAGAGACCATATCTATGCTGACTTCAATCATCTGAGTGGGCTCGACGATTTAGGCTGCATCAATTTTGCAGGCGGTTATCCCGGCAATCTGCACGAGGAAATCAACAATTTCTCTATCATAGCAGGCGTGTTGGCCCGTAGCGAAGAGTTTGATCTCATACATGCCCATGACTGGTTGACCTATCCTGCTGGCGTACATGCCAAGATGGTTAGCGGCAAACCCCTCTGCATTCATGTGCATGCCACAGACTTCGACCGTTCGCGAGGCAAGGTGAATCCTACCGTTTACAGCATCGAGAAGAACGGAATGGATTATGCCGACTGCATCATGTGCGTAAGTGAACTCACGCGCCAGACGGTCATCAACCAGTATCATCAGGATCCGCGCAAGTGTGTGGCGATGCATAATGCCGTTTATCCTCTCTCTGAGGACATACGCTCCATAGAGCCTCGTAAGAACAAGGGAGAGAAGGTGGTGACCTATCTGGGACGCATTACCATGCAGAAAGGCCCCGAATATTTCATCGAAGCAGCCAAGCGTGTGCTTGACCGTACCCACAATATCAGGTTCTGTTTTGCCGGAAGCGGCGATATGATGAATGCCATGATAGACCTTGCTGCAGCCTACGGCATAGCAGACAGATGCCATTTCCCCGGATTCCAACGAGGAAGGCAAGTGTATGAATGCTACAAGAACTCCGATGTCTTTGTCATGCCCAGCGTAAGTGAGCCCTTCGGCATAGCTCCCTTGGAGGCCATGCAATGCGGTTGCCCTTGCGTGATAAGCAAACAGAGCGGATGCGGCGAGATATTGCATAGCGTAATCAAGGTGGATTACTGGGACGTAGATGCCATGGCCGATGCCATTTACAGCATCTGTACCAATGATGCCCTGCATGATTATCTTTCCGAAGAAGGCCTTCGCGAGGTAGATCGGATTACCTGGGAGAAGGTGGGATTGCGCATCCGCCAATGTTATGACCAGCTCATGGGACGAGGATGGTTTGACAACGGCGAATATCTGCAGGCTGTCAAGGATATACGATAAAGTGAATATAGAATAGGTAACAAATAAAGATTCAAACGGTTATGAAGACAATTTGTTTTTATTTTGAGATACATCAACCCAATCATCTGAAGCGTTATCGTTTCTTTGATATTGGTACCGACCATTATTATTACGATGATTATGAAAATGAGAGACAGACGATAGAAGCCGCTCAGAACAGTTATCTCCCAGCTTTGCGTACCATGCTCGACATGATACACACTTATGGTAAGGATTTCAGGGTGGCCTTCAGCATAAGCGGTGTCTTTCTGGAGCAACTCGAACAATATGCTCCCGAGGTAATCGACCTGCTGCAGCAGCTCTCCGAAACGGGTTGTGTGGAATTCCTGGCCGAACCCTACAGTCATGGCCTTTCATCCTTGGTAAATACTGAGTGCTTCATCAACGAGACCAAGCGACAGATGAGAAAGATGAAGGAACTCTTCGGGCACACGCCAAAGGTACTTCGCAACAGTTCACTCATCTATAACGACGAGATAGGTGCAATAGCAGCAGGCATGTGCTTCAAGGGTATGATGGTGGAAGGCGCCAAACACATTATGGGCTGGAGGAGTCCCCACTATGTGT
>JBJFDX010000039.1:0-3078 GCA_051890235.1 Bacteroidaceae bacterium
GAATTATAGAACCAGTCCTGCGGCATCGGTGCCCCCACTAAATATCGGCTGAACCAAAAAAGAGAGTCACATTGCTGTAACTCTCTGAATCTCAAGTGGTGCCACCAGGAATCGAACCGGGGACACAAGGATTTTCAGTCCTTTGCTCTACCAACTGAGCTATGGCACCATCGCTTGATTGCGGGCACAAAGGTAGAACAAAGATTCCGTTCTCGCAAATATTTCTGCATCATTTTGCATTTCCCCTCGGGAGAACCAGTTCTTTCAGGTGTCAGGAACACGTCTCCCCTGCCTCGCTACTTCGTCACACGGATGGTAGTCTGAGCCGAGAGGGAAGGGTCATCGGGACATGTCACAGTCAGAACAGCATCGGCAGGCTTATGTGTGGAGCGCAGCAATACCACCAGTTCACCATGGAAGAGCTTCATCTGAGGTTTCTCGAAAGGTTGGAGCGAAGAAGCATCACCATTACATGCAGCCTGATACTTGGCTCCACGGACATCGAATTGCAACTGATGGTCGGCATTGGGGCACTCATTGCCATCGGCATCCAGCATCCTCACGGTCACAAAGGAGATGTCATCCCCATCGGCCTTTATCTCCTGTCTGTCGGGCGTAAGTTCCAATCGGGCAGGTTTCCCAGCCGTACGAACAGACTTTTCGGCCGCAGGACGTCCCTGAGCATCATAGGCCACCACCCGCAGTTCCCCTGGTTCGTAGGTTACCTGCATCCATTTCAACCGATTGGCTCCGAATATCTTGGTGGAATCCTTGCGCACACGCCCCATGCTCTTGCCATTGATAAAGAGTTCTGCTTCGGGGAAGTCGGTATAGCACATCACAGGAATATTCTTTCCCTCCATGCCGGGCCAGGTCCAATGGGGAAGCAGATGCAGGGTGTGACTGTCGGTATTCCATCTGCTTCGATAGAAATAATATCTGTCCTTGGGCAAACCGGCCAAATCCACGATGCCGAAATAACTGCTGCGCGAGGGCCACATACCATGGGCATTATAGGGATAATTCTCTCCAAGATAATCAAATCCCGTCCACACGAACTCTCCCAGAATCCAGGGCTTGCGGTCCTGATACCATGCATCCAAGTCGGGGACATTGCTCCAAGAACCGCTATAGAGGTCGTAACTCGAAACCTGCCGGTCCTCGTGTGTGCTTCCATCTGTGGTGAGCACCACAGGGAAATGATACGCACCACGGCTGCTGAGCGTGGAGGCCGTCTCGCTACCGATCAGGAATCCCTGTGAGAGAGAATCGATATAAGTCTCGTAGCAATGGGTGTGGTAATTGAATCCCGGGATATCCAAAGCATCCATGTATCCGCTCTGTGTAGCCCCTGCCACATCATCCACTCCTGCAGTCACAGGACGTGTGGGATCCAACCTGTGCATCAGATTCACCAACTTCCGGCACATCTCGGCACCTGCCTTCGAGCGCTGGTCGGGAATCTCATTTCCTATGCTCCACATCACGATGCAGGGATGGTTTTTGTGGTTGAGAACCAGATTGGTGAGGTCTCGCTCGGCCCAGTCGTTGAAGAAGCGGTTATAGGCGTTGGCGGTCTTGCCTGTCATCCAGCTGTCGAAACTCTCGGCCATTACCATCATGCCCAGCGAGTCACACAGGTCCATCATCATGGTGGAAGGCATGTTGTGGGAGGTACGAATGGCATCACACCCCATCTCCTTCATGATCCTGATTTGGCGGATGATGGCAGCCTGATTGACAGCGGCTCCCAAAGGACCCAGGTCATGATGCAGGCACACGCCCTTGAACTTACGCGTCTGCCCATTGAGTTGGAAACCATTCTGCCGTGTATAGGAGATGCTACGGATGCCGAAGCGTGTACGCCTCTCGTCCACCACCTTGCCCTGCTTCACAAGACGGGTAACCAAAGTATAGAGTACAGGGGATTCGGGCGACCACAGACTGGGATTGGAAAGTTCCATCTGAGCAGACAACTTTCCGTCAGCAAACGTTCCCAATGCTGATGCCACCTGCTCTCCCTGGGCTGAAAGAACAGCCAGCTGAGCCTGCAGGTTACCGCTGCTGCCTTCCCTCAGAGACACATCGGCATGCACAGAAGCCCCTGCCAGAGATACCTGAGGAGTGGTCACACTCACGCCCCACACGTCGATGGCATCATCTCCCGACAGGATTAGATGCACAGGCCGATAAAGACCTCCTCCAGGATACCATCGGCTGCTGAGTTCAAGATTGCTCAGGCGAACCTCGAGGGTATTGCTTCCATTCCGCAGAAAGGGTGTGGCATCCACGCGAAACGCATTATAACCGCATGCCCAGTTGCCAGCCAACTGCCCATTGACATATACCTGAGGCTCCGACATGGCACCATCAAACAGCAGTTCGGCATGAGTATAGGGACGTGGTACGCGGAATGTGGTACGATACACGCCCTTGCCAGGCCAGGGAAGTGACCCTGTGTTGCCCGCATGCTCCTGCGGTACAGGTTTGCCATCCACCATCTTTTCACTCTTCCACAAGTCTATGTTGCGGTCAAACTCTCCCGAGATGGCCCAGTCATGAGGCACGATCACTTGCTGAGCAGGTGCTCCGTCCTTGCTGAAGGTCCACCCATCCCGCAGGTTAATCACCCGATGAATCTGAGCATCAGCACACACGCTTGCAAGAATCGTCAGCAAGAAGACGAATACAGGTCGTTTTAGTTGTTTCATATCATAAGTTTGTTTTCGTACTGCAAAATTACAAAAAATCCGGCAGGGGAATTCTCCCTAACGAAAAAAGACTCAGGCGATAACCTGAGTCGATTCTGTGGTGCCACCAGGAATCGAACCGGGGACACAAGGATTTTCAGTCCTTTGCTCTACCAACTGAGCTATGGCACCATCGTTTGATTGCGGGCACAAAGGTAGACAGAAAATCCCATACCCACAAGCGTGAAGCAAAAAAAAAAGTAAAACGGGAGGAGCATTCCCGTTTTTTACGTACCTTTGCAGCGGTTCTTGTGATTAACAAGGCCATCGGATAGTAGCGCAGTTGGTAGCGTACTACGTTCGGGACGTAGGGGTCGGGAGTTCGAGT
>JBJFDX010000040.1:0-3071 GCA_051890235.1 Bacteroidaceae bacterium
ATGAACCATTCGTCACAATTACGTACATTTGCAATACATTTAGCAACGATATACAGAAGATGACAAAACAAGGGACTCTACTCGTCGTGGATGACAACCGCAATATCCTCACCACCGTGCGCATGCTCATGGAGCCTGCGTTTGAGCATATCGCTACCATAGCCAATCCCGCGGGCATCCCTGCACACCTGCGCGAACTCCGCCCCGACGTAGTCCTGCTGGACATGAACTTCAGCAAGGCAACGCCAGAAAGAACCGTTGACAAGACTACTGGAGCCGAGACGGCACCACAGTTCAGCATCAACAACGGCAATGAGGGCCTCTACTGGTTGGCACGAATCAGGCAGATGGCACCACAGGTAAGAGTGGTGCTTTTCACCGCATATGCCGACATCAACCTGGCAGTAAGAGGAATCAAAGAAGGAGCCACTGACTTTGTGGTAAAACCCTTCAGCAATGAACGAATGCAGGAAGCACTCATCTCGGCACGAGACAAAGACAAGTTTTCACAGCGGAAAGAGAGCCATCAGGATTCCTCAATCATGTTCTGGGGTAGTTCACCAGCCATGATTACTCTGAGAAGGATGGTAGAGAAAGTGGCTGCTACAGATGCCAACATCCTGATAACCGGTGAGAACGGAACAGGAAAAGAAGTGCTGGCAAATGAGATTCATCGTCTGTCGGCGCGCGCCTGCAAACAGATGATGCCTGTAGACATGGGAGCCATCAGCGAAACGCTGTTTGAAAGCGAACTCTTCGGACACGTCAAGGGAGCCTTCACCGATGCACAGACTGACCGGTCAGGAAAACTGGAACTGGCAAGCGGAGGCACGCTCTTCCTGGACGAGATAGGGAATCTGTCCTATGGGCTGCAAGCCAAACTGCTCACCGCACTCCAAAGGAGATGTGTTGTGAGGGTAGGAAGCAGTACAGAGATTCCCGTGGACGTGCGACTGGTGTGCGCCACCAACCGCGATCTGCAACAAATGGTAAGCCAAGGAACCTTCCGTGAGGACCTACTCTACCGCATCAACACCATTCACCTGCATCTGCCACCACTCCGTCAAAGGGCTCAGGACATCATTCCACTGGCCAGCACCTTTGTGAAGAGGTATGCTGGCATGTACGGCAAAGAAGGCCTGCACCTGTCTGACCAAGCTATAAAGAAACTGACGAACATGCCATGGTATGGCAACATACGCGAACTGCAGCATGCCATGGAGAAGGCTGTGATACTGAGCGATGGAGGACGTATAGACGCGGAAGACATCGATGGAGGAACCACACGCAGAGAAAAGCCGATGGAAGAAGTACAGACATTGGACGAGATGGAGTGCCGCATGATAGAGAAGACCATCAAGGAATGTTCGGGAAACCTCTCGGTGGTGGCTGTCAGGCTGGGCATCTCACGCCAGACACTATACAACAAGATAAAGAGATATGGACTTTGATATACTCGTCCTATTATGCCTGCTGGTGATTCTCGGCGTGGCCTACCTGATGCTCTGGCGCAGACACCAATGTGACAAGGCAAACATGAGACTGCTCTTTGAGGCTGTGGAGAATGCAGACTACACACTTCGCTTCTCCGAAAAGAGCAAACATGGAAGAAACGTCATAAACCATTGGCTGAATCGAATCAAAGAAGTATTGCAACGTGCGAGAGACGAACAGATGGAACACGAACGGTATTTCGAAATGGTGCTCAATGCTACTGCTACAGGACTGCTGGTAGTGGATGACAGAGACAACATACTGATGCACAACCAAGCCGCACTACGTCTGTTCAACACCGACATTCTGACGCACATGGGGCAGATACCAACCAAGAAGCTTACAGACGAACGCCTGGTACGAAACGAGACCACCACCACACTGAGGGGAAAGCGGGTACGCATCATGACATTCAGCAATGTGGAGAATGAACTGGACAGCCATGAGGTGGACTCCTGGATAAAATTGACACGTGTGCTGACACACGAGATCATGAACACCATAACACCCATCACTTCATTGAGTGCAACGCTGCTCAAGCACATCGAGAAGGATACACAGAACAGGGAGAACTCCGATGAGAAACTACAGACCGGACTGGAGACCATCAGGAAGACAGGAGAGGAACTGCTCAGATTTGCACAAACCTACCGGCGATTTACACACATACCTACGCCCTCCCCTACCCTGTTCTATGCCAAACCCTTTCTGGAGCGCATGACCTCATTGTTTCCACGCCCCATAAGAACCCAAACGGAGCCACAGAACCTGCTGATATATGCAGATGAAAGTCTCATGTCACATGTGATGAACAATCTGCTGAAGAATGCCTTGGAGGCAACCATCCCGGATGACGATATCTGCATAAAGGCATGGACAGACGACCAAGAGGCTGTCATCATCGACGTGACCAACAAAGGAAAAATCATTTCGGCTAACGTGGCAGAACAAATATTCGTGCCGTTCTTCACTACCAAGCCTGAGGGGTCAGGCATCGGACTGTCACTTGCTCGACAGATTATGAGAGCATCGGGAGGTACACTCACCCTACATCAGGATGAAGAAATGAGTACAGTGACCTTCCGCCTACGTCTGCCCTAAACAAGGTTTAACCCAAAGAATCATTATAAGAAAACAAAAAACAACATCATCAACATGAAAAAGGAGGAAGATGCCATCCATGGGAACAAGGTCAAACTGCAGGATGACCAAACCACCTATTGAGGTAATCAAGTACAAAAAAGCGATGGCAGGTGCTATGGTGTGGCATGCAGCGAGAAATATATTCTCGTGAGTGAATATGGAGCTAATGGATCTGATACAGAAATCATTATTGTAAAAAAGAGATTATGAAAAGACAAGCAACACTCATTCTGTTCCTTTTCCTTTCTGCTTTATATAGTTTTTCACAGCAGAAGGTGAAAGTTGAATATCTGGAAGAAACTGAGCTGGTGAGCATTGTGGCTCATCTGGCAGAAATCCCAGGCTACACCTGGGATGAAGAGGCTTTGCCTGACTATATGGCTGAACTGGACAGCATCTTTGCACCATACAAGGGACACCAAGCGGCTATATAT
>JBJFDX010000041.1:0-11413 GCA_051890235.1 Bacteroidaceae bacterium
CCATGGAGACACCACACGGGCTTCGACAAAATACATGAAGGTATGGCGACACATTGAAGGACAACCCGACTCTGTTGCCTTACTCATAAAGAATTGGGAAATTCCACGTGTGGAAATCAGTTCTCTGTATTTCAGATCCTACGGGTCCATAGCAGCTTCATGTCCCGTATACGACTTTCAATGGGAAACCGGCAAGGAACTCTATTGCCTCAGGCTACCCAGCTGCCAGATAATAAATAGCAGGAATCCCTATATATTTGGAACCATAGAAGAAATACAGACTGGTTCATTCGGTACGTCCATCCCTTTGGAATATGTAGAACTGAACAAACGGACAATCATAAAGGGAATAGGCATAACCTCCTGGAATGGGCGTGACTGTATCTTCGGGCCACCAGAGGCTTGGTATATGGAATGGACGGTAAACAGCAAAGTCCGCAACGACTACCGCTCCATCCTTGTCCACTTTGAGCATAATGGCGAGGTGCTCTATGACCTGTGGCCAAACGAAAAGGGAGAACTGGTGACGCATATCCCTACCGTGAAGCAGGAATACAAGGAAACAGATGCGACCTACGACCTGCAGGGACGCAAGGTGACTGGGATGCCCTCGCAAGGAATATATATAATAGGAGGAAAGAAGAAGGTGGTGAAGTGACAGATGTTTCCCCCTTTGCCTGAACTGTTCTATCCAGGCTACGAAACCACCCTATCGCTTGATAAAGGCTCTGATGACAAACCAGGCATGAGACATCAGAGCTCTTCCCCAACCGAAATGGTGTGCCATGATGCGAAGGCGCTCCATGAGGGAGGCCTTGTGATTCCGGGTGGTCATGCCCTCACTCAGGTAATCGGTAAGAATCAGATGCGTGTTTATCATCTCCAGCCTCCGTTTCTCAGCCCTGAGCATCATGCGTATGCACCAATCATAATCAGCCGAAAACCGATAACGAAGATCATAGGGAATGAGGCGAGCCAGGTCGGTACGTACATAGAAGGACTGATGACACACAAGCATTCCATTCAGGAAGGAACGGGATGTCAGCCGTTCCGGAGCACTCAGACGGCGATGACGCAGGAAACGTCCCTCGGCATCTACCAGATCGGTCTCTCCATAGAGGACAGCAGGATTGCGGGAATCACCCTTTTGCCAATCGGCACAAGCCACAGCCTGTGAGATGGTGCTGACATCATGCAGACAATCGCCTGCATTCAAGAATACCAGATAATCACCCGAAGCATTGTTGATGGCCTTGTTCATGGCATCATAGAGACCATTGTCCGGTTCGCTTATCAGTCTGATATGATGCGGATGAGAGGTTCGTGTATTCTCAGCCACATACTGCTGTACCACGCTCAAGGTTCTATCGGTGGAACATCCATCCACGATGAGATGTTCGATACGCGGATAATCCTGTGAGGCCACGCTCAGGAGAGTTCGCTCCAGAGTCTGGGCCGCGTTATAGGTAACGGTAGCTATGGTTATCAGCGGTTTCTGAGGTTCCGACGGAGGAACCGAACTGTCGGATGTTTCCGACGAAGGAAGGGTGTTATCTGGATTCATATATCTTGATATATTGTTCGGCTATACGGCCTTCATTGTAATCATGTGCTGCCTTGCGGCTGGCAGCTTCCCGCATGGAGTGAGTAATCACGTAGTCGATGCCCCGTGCTAGGTCGGCCGCATCCCGTTGTTCTGCCACATAACCGGTCTCACCATGACTGATCATCTCGGGGATTCCACCTGTGCGAAAGCCTACACAAGGAGTGCCCACACTCATCGACTCGGCTATCGTATTGGGCAGATTATCCTCCAGGCTGGGTGTGACAAACACATCGGCAGCAGCATATACGGAAGGCATCTGCTCGGGGGAGACACTCCCCAGGGCTGTGAAGGATATCCCAGAACAGAGGGAGGCTATGGCTGATGCACCTGCTCCCACCACCACCAGATGCAGATTCTGACTCTTCACCTGACCGAGAGCCTCCAGCAGATAGTTCATACCCTTGCGCTCATCGGTCACCTTCTGACTGCAGAAGAGCACGACAGACGCCTGCTGGGGTAAATGCCATTGCCGGCGTGCTTCCTGCTGAGGGATGGGGTGATAGAGGGCATGGGGAATGCAATTGTTGATATGTTGCACGCGCACCCCGGGAAGTGCTTCCCTGGCTCGCTCTGTAATCCATTGACTACAGCCCACCAGAGTGATATCAGCCCTCTGCAAGAGTTCGCGCTTACGTTGCAGAAGACGATGAGGGAGGCTTCCCATCATGAGCGGACAACGGCGGCACTCATCCTCCTGACACAATCCCCGGTAATGACACACGCCCAGGAAAGGCCATTCATCATGAAGCGTCCACACCAGAGGCTTGCCATCCTGTACCATCCGCTCCAAAGTAGAGAGCGAGAGCATCCCCTGGTTGACCCAATGGAGATGCACCACATCGGCTTCCTGATACTCCTGCGTGCCGAGAATATCCACGCCGCAACAGGCGGTATCGGCCAGCCACATACGATTCTTGCGGAAGCCATTATGTATCAGCACATCCAGCCGCTCCGCTATCTTAGGCCAAACATTGCCCGTCTGAGCAACGGTCACGGCATCGGTCTGTTTGTCACGCACCAGCATGCGTGCCTTCATGCCATTACGGCACAAGGCATCATTCAGTCGGCTTGCCGCTATGGCTCCGCCACCTGTTCGCTCGCTTGTACTTATCGTGAGTATTCTCATTTGTAAGCAGCCTTACCCAGCCATTTATTGATACGATTGCGTATGGACCGGAAGATATACGCCCAGTTGCCATGTCGCACGTTGAGATAGAGTTCCTCCAGTGAGCGTCCCACCTTGACCCAAGGGTGCATCCAACCCATAATCTTATAGGCCCGATGGCGGTATGCCACATGCTCAATGACATATCGGGGATGCCTGAGAGGCTGATTCATCTCATAACGCCCCATGGTAAAGATGCGTCGGTAACCATGAGGCAGGGTGGCCAGTTCGCCTCCAAAGTGCGTACTGTCGGCTGTAGCACCCAGATTGTTGATCATATTGCGTACAGGAACGATACAGAGACCGTTGCTGAGCAAGAGATGTGCCCAGAAGATGGTCTCGTAGAAAGCCTTTCCCTGAGCCCGATGCTTGCGGCACATGGGCAGGAAATCGTCTCGGTATCGACGTTCCCTGATGATGTTCTGCAGGCGTTCCACGGCCTCTTCATCATCCAGCCAGGTGTAATGCTCGTCCCATTGGTCAACCACGCGTCGCCATGAAGCCCATCCCCAGATACTGAAATTGGTACTGAAGAAGTAGGAATCTGTCACGTCCGCCGTCTGTTCTTCCACATTGAATCCGCAAACCATAGTGATGCGTTCGTCATGCTCATAACGGTCGAGCATCTCCTTGGCAAACGTGAAGAAGCTGACCGCAGGCACATCATCGTCCTCAAGCACAACGCACTTCTCCACCTGACTGAAAGCCCACTTCTGGGAGATATATTCCGAGGGGTCACAACCATAGTTGCGCTCCTGATACATACGCTCCACCCGGCAATCCCAATCCACATCCTCCACCACCTGACGGCAAGCCATGATGCCAGGCATATCGGACTCATTCCTCGGTCCGTCCTGATAAAGGAACAGACGGGAAGGTCGTGCCAGACGCACCTGTTCAAACACCCGACGCAACTGCTCCGGACGATTGAAAAACAAGATGAGGACGGGGATGTCCACCAGATATTCTTTCATCACTCTGCAAATATATCCTATTTATTTGGCACGGCCTTGCTCGTGACGGTCAAATTTTCTGTCAATGGCAAAACTTCCCCATCTGAAATGGGTTCCTTGGGCAGGCGGGCAGGATTGGGAGTTCCCCAGCGTCCGCTCAACCATGGAAGTCTCTCCACATAAGGTACAAGCCACGAACAGATGCAGAAGATGATGGGCACCAGGAGTATCGTATCGTCGATATGTCCATAGATGCTTCGCCCAAAACAAAGATGCGTAAACTTGTAAACGTAGAGCATGGGATAATGGAGCAGGAAGTAAACCATGCTATGCTCGCCAATATAACAGAGCCAGGGGACACGTGCCACATGGGTGGAGAGCAAGATGCCCGACAATCCGCACAGGGCCAAAGTGGAGTTGACAACAGCCATGGCGGCATTTCCCTCAAAGGTGTTCGAACTCATGGTGTACTGACCGGGCAAGAGCACATTGCCCACCACGGCAAGCAGGACAAGCAGTATCGAGATGATGAGCATGCGCCTGTCCCCCAGACGATTCATCACCCAATGCCACAGATGGCCAAGATAAAAGAAATAGATGCCCATGAACACGTTGCTCGTGCTCATCCACAAGGGGTTGCCCTGAGTCCAGAGCCACCAGCTGAGCAGAGGTCCCAGCGCCCATATCCAATGCAGATGCCGCACCTTCTCGGTGAAATGAGCCAGGATGTACATGCAAAAGAACGAGAACAGGAACCATATAGGAGAATTGCCATACACGCCGCTGGTGGTCCATATGTGATTCCAGGCAAGCGTGTCGGTAAAGTGTCCGTACTTGTTCTGCAGAGGATAATAGAAAGAGAAATAGGCCACCAAGCCTATCAGACCGCTTGACAGATAAGGGGCCAGCAGGCGTTTGCTGCGGTCAAGCAGATAAGCACGGTTGCCTCCGCCCACGCTACGGCAGAAGTATCCTGCCTTGAAGAAGAAGAAACTCATGAAGTAATAACTCCAGAGCATCACCTGGTTCCACCACTCCACATTACGTTGTCCCGTGAAACCCATGATGTGCAACACCACCATGCGCACAATACAGATGCCGCACAGGATATCAAAAGCATGGTTTCTCACTCGTTGTTCCTTTGCCATATGAAATTCATGTCTTTAGTCGGGCAGGACGATGACTCACGCGCTGCTCTTCGGGGATGTCGCGCCGCACCTGACCATAATGCTCGTTGAGATAACCCAGCAAATCGTCAGGGGCATACACCCACAAGGGACCCAGCCTGACTATCCCGGGATGCATCACATGCTCGATATCCACACGCTCGGTGGGTGTAAGGATATTCTTGCAACGGGTGAGCGAGGTGTCCCCATTGTACCACATCTGCACCTTACGCAGCATGCACACAATGGTTTTCTTAGGCAACAGGGTAATCAGGATGCGTGTAAACAGACAGGGAAGGAATCCACGGGGACGGGGCTTGTCCACCTGACATCGACCACAATACTTCCATTGCCAAATCTCCTTGGCTATCAGAAGTCCGTTGAGCAGATTGGCTGCCTGATTCTGCAGGCGCTCCTTCCAGCCCTCCCGGGGAATGCGGTCAAAGGGAAAGATGTCCACATAGATGCCCTGATGCATCTGCACATGACGGAAGTCCCACTCCTCGAAGACCGTACCATTCTTGCGCACCTTGGCAAAATAGAAGAGCGAATGGGGATCCGTGTCGGTAGTCTGCACGAAGTAATCATCACCCAATTCCTTCTGGGCTATGCTGAGGAACCGCTCATAGTCCTCCCGGGGCATCCCCACGTCCACATCATCATCCCAAGGCAGGATGCTGTCCCAGAAGTATGCCCCGATGGCCGTACCTCCTGTCACAAAATAATGCAGACCATGACGATGGCACACCTCGGCCACACGGTCCAGTATCTCATAGAGAACAGCCTGCAGCCGAGCAAGTTCCTCCTTGGTGTATGTAGTAGTTTCTCCTGCCATCTGTATTTATTCGTTATCTCACCGGCTTTATTCTGCCGGATTTCTTGCTTCGGGGACAAAGGTACAAATATTCCACAAACCAATCCCTCCTGAAAGCTTTTCTCTGAACTTTTCTTCACAAAAAAGGTCTTTTAGCCCCTATCAACCATCAGATTCCCCTTCTGTTTCATTCATCTGCATGCCGGATTGTTGTCCTTTTGTGAAGTTCAACTCATGACCGGCCTTGCTCTCAACTGATACCCATCTAAAAAAGGAAGAAGCCAGATGGAACTCAGAAAAGCGAATTTTCATAGGGAACGTCATTCAATCCAAGGTGAGGAAATACTCCTTACAGCCAGAAGGACAACAGGGATTCAGACAAACCATCTGAGAGTTTCAGTCAAACAGGCGAACTCTTTGACCCAAACAGAAGAGCTCTTTGAGTCAAACTCCATCAGCCTTTGAGCACGTCTTGCATCCTGAGCATTCCACTCGCATCAAGAAATTACAGGACGGGCAGGAAAAATTTCAGCAGAAAGATGGTCATTCCATATATTATAAGTAACTTTGAGGAGGTTTATCGCGGGGAAGGCTTAATCCCAGAGCAGCCAGCCCTGGTATTGCAAACTCTACACAAGCCCTAAATTCGACAACAAGCAGTAACAAATATAAAAACTAAACAAACATGACAGTAGACAGAAGAAGTTTCCTGAAGAGAACTGCAGTTGCATCTGCCCTCTTCTCCATCGTCCCTCGTCAAGTGTTGGGTAAGATGGGTGGAGCCAACAACTATGTGGCTCCCAGTGACCAACTCACTCGCGGTATCATCGGAGTAGGCGGCATAGGCAGAAGCAACCTCCACTTTGTCAGTGACGAGCGTTGCCGCATGGTGGCTCTGTGTGACGTGGACCAGAAGCACCTTGACTCGGCTGTGGCTGCAGCCAAGAAGAGTTTCGGAGAGACCGTGAAGGCTTATCACGACTTCCGCGAACTTATTCACGACGACAATGTGGACATCGTGCACATCGCCACTCCCTCACACTGGCATGGCATCATGGCCGTAGAGGCTGCCAACGCAGGCAAGGATATCCTGTGTGAGAAGCCCATGACACGTACCATAGGCGAAGGCCGACGTGTGGAGGAAGCCGTGAAGCGCAACGGACGCATCTTCCGTCTGGATACCTGGTTCCGCTTCAAGGATACTTTCTACGGACTGGGCACCGAGGTAAAGCCTCTGAAGAAACTGGTTGACAGCGGTCTGCTGGGCTGGCCACTCAAAGTGCGCATCAGCGGAGCCACCGGATTCACATGGAAGTTCTTCTGGACAGGTAAGGAAAACCTTGAAGTACAGCCTATTCCCAAAGAGCTCGATTATGACCTCTGGCTGGGTCCGGCACCCTATAAGCCCTACAACGTGCACCGTACACACCAGACCTTCCGCGGATACTGGGATTACGACGGCGGAGGACTGGGAGACATGGGACAGCATTATATTGACCCTGTACAGTACTTCCTGGGCAAGGATGACGAGTTCCCCATCAAGGTGGAAGTGGATGCACCTCAGCAGCACCCCGATGCCGTGGGTATCTGGAGAAGCATCACATACACCTATGCCGACGGTTGCCAGATAATCCTGGAAGGCGAAGGCTTCGAGAGCCAAGGTAAGGTGCCCTATATCGAAGGTCCCAAGGGCAAGGTTTACAAGGGATTTGAGTGCACCATCCCCAATGTACAGGAGATTCTCAACGAGCTGCCCGATCCTGCTCCACGCGAGACTGACTTCCTCGACTGCGTACGTTCACGCCGCCAGTTTGCCCTCAACGAGAGTAACGGACATCATAGTGCCACCATCGTGAACATGGGTGTATGCGCCCTCCGATTGAACCGCACGCTGAACTTCGACCCCAAGACCCAGACATTCATCAACGATGACGCTGCCAACCGACTGGTATTCCAGCCCATGCGCGGAGAATGGGGCAAGCTGATTTAACCCGAGTGCCAACACAATAGTAAAAGTTAGAAGAAAAATGAGAAAGAGCATATTATTCCTATCGGCCATTTGCCTCTTGTTGATGGCCGCCATGCCTCTGAGCGCACAGGATGCACGTCAGAGGAAGACAGAAACCATTGTGCAGGACGTCCTGGCTCTGATGCCCATACAGACACAGCAGGACTACAACCGTGAGATGACCTCATTGGCACAATCTGCACCCCAGTCCATCGAGATGCTGGCTGCCATGCTGCAACCTGCCGAGAAGCATGCCAACAACCTGGTGGAATATGCCATCAGCGGAGCCGTGGCCTTTGCCTCAAACAATGCAACCTATCGCGAGGCTGTTGCCAAAGGTCTGCAAAACGCCATCCCCAAGGCAGCAGACAAGACCGCAAAAGAGTTTCTGGAGGCTCAACTGCGCCTGCTCTCATCACAGAATGACGTCACCTACGTCAATCACGAGGGAGCTCCCACATATGCCGAAGCCTATGACAATCTGGTGGCATTGGGCGACCAGGCTGGCGATCAGGTTGTGAAGACACTCAAGACCAAAGACCATGCCCTGCGCATGCAGGCTCTGAAGTATGCCACCGACCACGGACTGGCTACAGAAGAATTGGGCAAGAAGGTGGCCAAGAAGTACTCCTCATGCAAGGAAGAGGGACGCGTGGACATCCTCAACTGGCTGGGTGAGAACGGCATATCCAGCCAAAAGCCTCTGATGATCAAGGCCATCAAGAAAGGTGGCGCACCTGCCGTGGCAGCCATCGAGGCTCTGGGACGTATTGGTGGTGATGATGCTGCCGACGTGTTGCTGGCACAGATAGGTACAGAAAACGATGCTGCAGCCCAGGAGGCTCTGCAATCCTTCAACGGAAATATCAACGACAAGGTGAGCGCTGCCCTTGCTGCCGCCAAGACTACCGACCGACAGAAGGCTCTGCTCGCTCTGGCAAGCAAGCGTCATGTCAAGAGTGTGGCCGACCAGGTTCTCGCTCTGGCAGAAGATAATGATGCCGAGGTGGCTGCTGCCGCCCTGCAAGCTCTGCCCAATGTGGTAGGAAGCAAGGATGCCACTCGCGTAGCCGAGAAACTCGATAAAGGCAACGAAGCACAGGCAAAGGCTTATCTGGCTGCCCTGCAAGCAAGCGTTGCCTCACAGGATGCCAAGAGCCAGTACCAGACCATCAGTACAGAGATGAAGAAGGCCGGCAACAAGGCACGCTTCTATCCCGCTCTGGCTGCTACAGGCACCGACGAATCCGTGGCTGACCTGCAGCAGATATGGGAGAAGGAGAAGAGTGCCGACGCTCTGGAAGCTCTCAAGGGAAGCACGAACTACAAGGCTGCCACACCTCTGCTCAAGGCTGCTCAGGCTGGCGACGAGACTGCCCTGGCAAAGTATGTGGGACTGGTGAACAAGAACGAAACCAACATCGACAACCGTAGTGCACGTCTCATCAGCGCACTCTCACAGGCAAAGAGCAACAACAGCAAGGCTAACGTCATAAACGCTTTGGGCAACACACCCACCCGCAACGCCTTCCTGGCTGTAGGCAAATACCTGGATGACAAGGGCGTCAGCTATCAGGCTGCCGTAGCCGAGAAGAATATCCTGAAGCAGACAAAGGAAGATATCGAATATGATATCGTGAAGGCCAACATGACAAAGGCTACCGACATCTACAAGGCTCATGGTACTGCCGACGACGGTTATGCCGTGGACGAGATCAAGAAGATGCTGGCCGAGATGCAGCCCTCACCTATCTTCACACTCCCCGAGGATGAGAAGAAGCAGGGATTTGAGATTCTGTTCGATGGAACAAACCTCGACAAGTGGACAGGCAACAAGGTGGGATATGTGCCCATCAACGGATGTATCTACGTGACAGCCAACTATGGCAACGAGAGTAACCTCTATACTGTCAAGGAGTATCAGGACTTCGTGTTCCGCTTTGAGTTCTGCTTCGTACGTCCTGGTGTGAACAATGGTGTGGGTATTCGCACCCCCATGGGTGTAGATGCCGCATATTACGGTATGTGTGAGTCACAGATTCTGGATCACGATGACCCCATCTATGCAGGTCTGCACGAGTATCAGGTACATGGTTCTGTATATGGCGTCATCCCTGCCAAGCGTATCAAGCACAAGCCTCTGGGCGAATGGAGTACCGAAGAGATTCGCGTAGTGGGTGATCACATCACCGTGACTGTCAACGGAGAAGTAATTGTGGACGGAAACATCCGCGAAGCTTGTAAGGGACACAACGTGGCTCCCGATGGCAGCGACAAGAATCCCTATACCGTAGACCATCGCAACCATCCCGGCATGTTCA
This sequence comes from Bacteroidaceae bacterium, assembly GCA_051890235.1. GTDB lineage: Bacteria > Bacteroidota > Bacteroidia > Bacteroidales > Bacteroidaceae > Physcousia. The sequence continues at coordinate 10,034 of JBJFDX010000041.1, forward strand.
ACAAGACAGGTCACATCGGCTTCCTCGGTCATGGTGCAGGTGTGAAGTTCCGCAACGTACGCGTACTGGACCTCACCAACCAGAAGCAGGGTAAGAAGAAGGGCAGAAAGTAAAGCCTATATAATATAATAAGGAAGCGCAACCAGCTCAGGGGAAATCCTCTTCATGCTGGTTGCGCTTCCTTTTGCTACCCGAATCAATGTTTCCTCAACACATGCACCTCTACGCCTCCTATCTGCGATGCCAGTTCGGAGAATGAACTTTGGAATGACCCATAAATTCTGTTGGTTCTGGCTAAGGAATACATATCCACAATACCTCCCTTGATACCTGCTATCGAATTGCGGTCGGCCTCAGCACCAGCCGTGAGCAACCGTTTCCCATAACGTGAGCGCATCTCATCCTTGATGGCCTCTGAGTCTGTTGCCAGGAAGATGACCGTATCGTCATTCTGCTCCACCTCTTTGTCAATGGCATCCACAAACAACTCCGTAGGACTTTGCAGGATGGAAGCCTTATTGTCTGTCCTGCGGATATGCACGCCTATCGTATGCGAGGAGAAACCCTCTGCAAAAGCATCTATCTGACGCTTCACATCCGGCAAAGGAACAAAGAGTTTGCGGAGCAGGTCATAATCATACGGATAGAAGTCTGTATAGGATGCCAGATAGATTCCACCCTGCCTGAACCAAGCCTCAAAGTCGAAATGCTGCATCCGCAAGGGTGTTATCCTGGCCTCATAAAGAGCATCACGAAACATCAGACGCTGATACAGACGAGGAACAAACAGATTCTTCCGGCGCGGACGATCAAGCGTCAGACAATCAACGAACGAGGCATCACGAATAGAGAGACCCTCCTGCTGTATCGGTTCAAAGAGAGCATGGAAAGGTGCATTAAGCGCCCAATCGCGAAACCATACAGCCTTCATCTCCACACCCACCTTTCTGGCCAAGGTGTAAGAGGCAGCCATAGCTCTCATGCGATTTGCCAACCCACCGGCAGGCACAAATACCATCTTCTTCATAATACGTACATTTACTTTATGCAAAGATAACACAAAGCACATGTAGGATGATAAGTTTGCCCCGATTATTTTCCAAAAGGAGCTGTTTTTCTCAAGTCATCCCTCCACATCAAAGAATCCCTTCTGGAAACATTGCGGAAAGAGAAACTTCTTCTTATTTGTGCCAAAACTTATCCATATATACTTATCATCAAGAGATGTAATCGTACCTCTGCCGAAAGACTTGTGCGTAACACCATCACCCACCTTGTATGACAACCATGGCTCAGATTCTGCTTCCTTATATGGTATCTCGTCATGATTATCTGCAGCATCCTGAGTCGTATCAGACGCAGGTTCCGGGGAAGAGAAAT
>JBJFDX010000042.1:0-3060 GCA_051890235.1 Bacteroidaceae bacterium
AGCCTCGTTCCATCGGTCCTGGAAGTAAATGCCATACTGAGTAGGACTGCCCACCACACTATCCATAGCTGGACAATAGGTAGGTACAGGCATATCATGGTCATCCAAAGTTGGTTCACCCGTCTCTCTACGCCAACTCTTTCCCACAATACTCATAGGATGCTGAGCGGGAGTGACTGCCATCTCCTCCATACGTCCCTGGTGTCGGGAGCAAAGTTGATCAGGAGAAAGCGCCTTTACCTTCTCATCACTCAATTCATAACCGAAGCTCCACTTATCCTCCTGTCCCACATAACGCTCTCCGGCCCATTTATAGTACCCCCACCACATGTTTCTCAAGGTGAAGAACTGCTTAACCTCATCGCTATAGTCGGCCAGGTTCTTTTCTCCGCCATTAGGATTAGCGTCTATGGATGGCGTGGCATTATAGAGCAAAAGTGGTTTTCCGTCCCAATAGAACCAGCAATCCTGATACTTGGGAGTCTTGTAATAACGTTCATAGAGGCTTTGCACTACCGTTATCACATTACCATTGAAGGCCCAAAAGCAGAATTTGGGAACTTGATTACCCTCCCTTCTCATCTCCTGCATGGTACTGAAGAGCACTTCCCACTCGTCCCAGTAAAGAACTGCATTTGTCACGTCCATAATCAGAACGTCAACTCCAGCATCAGCCAGCATGGATAGGTCATGCCTTATCACATATTTATCACGGCTTAAGAAATACCCATACTCAGGTTCTCCCCAATGATACGATGGTCCGGTCCAGGCCTTATTATCCCACTCAAGCCGAGCTGTAGGATCTTCATCAAGAACCTTTGTCACATCACATTTGTATTCGAGTCCATTATGTAAGCCCTGAGTGTGCCAGGTAATATAGAAAATACCTACCGTACGTGGTTTACCATCACGCTTCAGAGGAGCCTCTTGAGCAGAAGGCAAAGTTCTTCCCAAGCCGTCCGTAGCCACCCATGTGGTTGTCAACTGCGCCTTACAGCCCAATGCCACCATAACGGTGAGCAACATACATCCTAATCTCTTCATCTTATTGTTATTTAGGTTAATGTATCATTATTGTTATTTTGTATGTGAAGCGCCAGCAAGGTCAATCCTTGCCGGCACGTTTACGCTCCAGATGGTCGAGGATAACCTTACGCATGCGCATGCTCTTTGGGGTTACCTCCACATATTCATCAGCTTTGATATACTCCAATGCCTCCTCCAGGGAGAAGATGGTGGCAGGGATGATGCGTGCCTTCTCATCTGTTCCGCTGGCACGCACATTGGTCAGCTGCTTGGCTTTGCATACATTGATTACAAGGTCGTTCTCATGCACATGCTCGCCCACTACCTGTCCTGCATACACCTGGTCCTGCGGTTCGATAAAGAAACGGCCTCTATCCTGCAGATGATCGATGGCATAAGCATAGGCATTTCCCGTCTCAAGAGCAATCATAGAACCATTGGTTCGGCGTGTTATCTCACCCTTGAAGGGCTGATATTCCTGGAACCGATGAGCCATGATGGCTTCTCCCTGACTGGCAGTCAGCACATTGGTGCGCAATCCGATGATACCACGGCTGGGAATCATGAATTCGATGTTCACTCTGTCGCCCTGTGACTCCATGCTTGTGAGCTCTCCCTTGCGGCGAGTCACCATGTCTATCATGCGGCTGGAGAACTCCTCGGGCACGTTGATGGTGAGTTCCTCAATGGGTTCACACTTCTGGCCATCTATTTCCTTATAGATTACCTGTGGCTGTCCTACCTGTAACTCGTATCCTTCACGGCGCATGGTCTCGATAAGAACCGACAGATGAAGCACTCCACGGCCGCTTACAATCCATCGGTCGGTATAACCCTCCACCAATTCCACCCTCAGGGCCAGGTTCTTCTCCAGTTCCTTCTCCAGTCGTTCACCGATATGTCGGCTGGTGCAGTACTTTCCTTCCTTACCAAAGAAGGGGCTGTCGTTGATGGTAAAGAGCATACTCATGGTAGGCTCGTCTATGCTGATGGTGGGCAGAGCCTCAGGATTCTCGGCATCACAGATGGTATCTCCTATCTCAAAATGCTCCAAGCCCACGATGGCACAGATATCACCGGAAGATACTTCCGTAATGCGCTGACGACCCATTCCCGTAAAGGTATGCAGTTCCTTGATGCGCGTCTTCTCCAGAGAGCCATCCCTATGAGCCACGGTAATATTCATTCCCTCGCACAAGGTACCACGATGAACACGTCCCACAGCAATACGACCGGTATAGTTTGAGTAATCCAGACTCGTAATCAGCATCTGGGGCGTGCCCTCCAGCTGTTCGGGTGCAGGGATATTCTCCACTATGCTGTCCAGCAGGTAACAGATATTGCCGGTTGGTTTCTGCCAATCCTCACCCATCCAACCATTCTTGGCCGAACCATATACGACGGGGAAATCCAGTTGTTCCTCAGTAGCATCAAGGTCACACATCAGGTCAAAGACCATCTCGTACACTTCCTCAGGGCGGCAATTGGGCTTATCCACCTTGTTTACCACCACGATGGGCTTGAGCCCAATCTGCAAGGCCTTCTGCAAAACGAAGCGTGTCTGAGGCATGGGACCCTCAAAGGCATCTACCAGCAATATGCATCCATCTGCCATATTGAGCACACGCTCCACCTCTCCTCCGAAATCGCTATGTCCCGGAGTGTCGATAATGTTTATCTTTGTGCCTTTGTAATTGATGGAGACGTTCTTACTCAGGATGGTGATGCCACGCTCGCGCTCCAGTTCGTTATTGTCCAACATCAAATCATCAGTCTGCTGGTTCTCACGGAACAGGTTTCCCGCCAGTAGCATCTTATCCACCAGAGTGGTCTTCCCATGGTCGACATGGGCAATAATGGCAATGTTTCTGATACTCTGCATATATAGTCTCTCCTTAAACTTCGGCGCAAAGGTACGACAATTTATCCAAGGGAAATTGTATTGACCCTCGTTATTTGGAGATACTGCCTCATTTGGGCACGGCTCTTTCATTTAATATAAAATTGAGGGTATAGCGTCCCTTACCCGATTCG
>JBJFDX010000043.1:0-3049 GCA_051890235.1 Bacteroidaceae bacterium
GGTTCAGCCGATATTTAGTGGGGGCACCGATGCCGCAGGACTGGTTCTATAATTCCCCACTAAATATCGGCTGAGCCGTTAAAAGAAGAGGCTATGCCGAAGAACGAACTTACGACATAGCCTCTGTGGAGGAATCCATTACCCTTGCTCTATGGCAGAGTAATGTTTATTAGCAAGGCTTCACTATGTAGGTGAAGTCATAATCAAGATAGTTGAGATGGTATTGACGCAGAGGCCATGTGCCCCAACTGTTAATACCGCCTACGCCAAATTGTCTTTGCTGAATCTGCAGAACAGAGAAGGGACGCTCTACGAGGTCGCCGCTATGGCTCTGATGCATCTCCTTTTGTATGCCGTCATCAAGGTCTTCGGGCAGGTAGGGCAGGGTGCTGCACTCCATCTTGCCTGTTGCAATGAATTCCAGACCATGTCCGGCAGCATCGGTTACCGCCCAGCGGCGTACATCGGTATGGTTGCCTGATTCCTGAGGACGAACATAGGGGTGATACATCTCAGACACCTTTTGGGTGTAGATGCCCAGTTGCTGTGCGTCTCTGTCGATGTAGGTTTCCACAGGACCGCGTCCGTAATAGGTCACTTGATTGAACTTTCCGGGCATTACCCATTGCATACCATAGCGGAACATGTTGTCATTCTTCTTCTCGGGATCAGCCTTAAGCTTCTGTCCCACGATGAGCTTTCCGTCATTGGTGAGTGTGTAGGTGAGTGTGAGTTCTCCGTTTACTGCGGTGAGGTCAAGTACGGAGGTCACGGTAGCGCCACCATCCACCTTTGCCATGCTCACCTGCTTGCACTTGATGCCAGGATTCTTCCATACGGCAAATTTCTTTTGCAGGCCTGCGCCGAAGTCATTGTCGGTGGGAGCGCGCCAGAAGTTGGGTGTCACGCTGTACTCATCCTCGAGCATAGGCTTGTCGTTCACGTCCAGATAATCAATCATACCTGTGTGTCGGTTGATGGTTACTGAGGTTCCTGCTGCGGTCATTGTGTAGCAAGCCAGTTGCTCGTCGGTCTTTACGGTCAGTTCCTTGTCAGCCTGTGCTTCTTTTATGATCTGTGCCACAGAGGGGAAAGTGTAATCCTGCAGGGTAAACTGCTGCTCAGCCACTACATATCCTGCTGGCAGGAGAGGTTCGGCACTGCGCAGACGGAATTCCACGTTGGCCAGAATCTCGCTGTTGGGATTCTCGCTGATGATGTCCAACACCTTTTGGGCAAATGGCAGTCTGCTCATGTCCACTCTTCGTGTCTCCTGAGGTTTCAGACCTGTAAGCTCAGGTACATTCTGTGTCATGACAGCCTTGCCGTTGACCAGAATGGTAACCAGCCCTTCCACGTTGTCCATGGTGCGGAAGAAGTCCTCGTTGTATACCTCAGCCATACCGGTCTGCATATCCAGGTTCTTTACCCAATAGTTCTGCTGATAGTGGCGGAACTCATGAGCATGAGGATTAGGGGTTCGGTCGGGTTGGAGTACGCCGTTGCAGTTGAAGTTGTGGTCGGTTGCAGGATAGCGTCCCTCATCACCGCCATACATCCATATCTGTTTGCCGGTACGCTTGCTCACGCCACGAACACCCTGGTCGATGAAGTCCCAGATGAATCCTCCCTGATAGTTGGGATATTTGCGGATGAGCTCCCAGTATTCCTTGAAGTTTCCTCCGCTGTTTCCCATGGCATGTGCATACTCACACTGGATGAGAGGACGTGGGTTGCTTCCTTGGCAGTATTTCTCACATTTATCAGGCTCGTAATACATGGGGCAGAAGACTTCAGTCTTGCCGTCTTGCCACATCTGCTCATACTGAACAACTCGTGACTTGTCCAAAGCCTTGACCTCGTCAAAGGCAGCATCAAAGTTTTCACCCTTGCCGCTCTCGTTACCCAGACTCCAGAAGATGATGCTGGGATGATTCTTCTGAATCAGCACGTTGTTGCGGTTACGCTCGATAATGGTTTTCTTGTACTGGGGGTTGATGGACAGACTTCTGTCACCATATCCCATGCCGTGACTCTCGAAGTTGGCTTCTGCCACCAGATATATTCCGTATTGGTCGCAAAGGTCATACCAACGGGGATCGTCGGGATAGTGACAGGTACGCACGGCATTGAAGTTGAACTTCTTGAGCATGGCGATGTCTCCTATCATTCTTTCCACACTCATTACGTAGCCTCCGTCAGGATCCAGTTCATGACGGTCGGCACCCTTGAAGAGGACAGCCTTTCCGTTGACAAGAATCTGGTTACCCTTGTGCTCCACGCTGCGGAAACCGACCTTCTGAGGAATGGCTTCGATGACTCCGTTCTTGTCAGAGAGTGTGGTCATGAGTGTGTACAGGTTGGGAGTTTCTGCACTCCAGGTCTTGGGCGCCTTTATCTGGGTGTCGATAATCTGTGTGCCTTTACCCTTGATGGTCTCCGAGGTCTGCCATACATTGTTGCCGTTGGCATCGGTGAGTGTCAGAGTGAGAGTCTTTCCTGTGGCCTGTACAGCATCCACTTTCACGTTGAGCGTGCCATCGGTATAGTTGTTTGTAAGTCCGGCAGTCACAAACAGGTCCTGTACATGAGCCTGAGGACGGGAGTACATGTACACCTCGCGTGCAATGCCTGTAAAGCGCCAGAAGTCCTGGTCTTCACCATAGGAACCGTCGCACCATCTCATCACCTGCATGGCAATGGTGGCTTTCTGTCCAGGAACCACATACTTGGTGATTTCAAATTCTGCAGCCAGCTTGGAGTCTTCGCTGTATCCCACTTCTTTTCCATTGACCCAGAGGGTGAGGTTGCTGGTGGCAGAACCCACATGCACAAAGATGCGGTCACCCTTCCACTGTGCAGGAATGGTGAATGAGCGGCGATACGAACCGGTGTAGTTGTTCTTTTCTTCCACGATGGGAGGGTTGTTGGCAAACTGTGTTGCCCATGCGTAACCTACGTTCTTGTAGATTCTGTCACCATGACCGTTCAGTTCAAACAGACCGGGTACGGGGAAATCCTCCCACAGGGAATCGTCATATCCGGGCAG
>JBJFDX010000044.1:0-3042 GCA_051890235.1 Bacteroidaceae bacterium
TGTAGTTCCCATGTTGCCGCTGAACTTATTGAAAACGCTTCTTACGTCGGCCACGGTACGAGTGGTATTGTCGGTAAGTGTGTCTACAAATACAGCTACTCCGTGAGGTCCGTATCCCTCATAGGTTACTCCCTTGTAATCACTCTGGTCCTTGCCCATAGCGTTTTTGATGGCACGCTCGATGTTGTCCTTCGGCATGTTCTCACGCTTGCAAACAGCAATTACAGAACGTAATGCGGGATTGTTCTCTGGCTCTGGTCCACCAGCTTTTACTGCTATGGCAATTTGCTTGCCCAGACGGGTGAATGTCTTGGCCATGTGGCCCCATCTCTTCAGTTTGGTAGCCTTGCGATATTCAAATGCTCTTCCCATTGGTTTTGTGTATGTTATATTGTTAAACTTCTTTCGGTACTTTAATTATCTTTCTATTCTCGACTTTCAGTCAAACTCATGCCATGTTTCACTCAAACTCATTTCCTGTTTGTGCCAAACGCATACTCAGAATGAGCAAAATCAACCTTTCTTATCGCAACTCGGCTCCCAGTTGAGAGGTAAGTTGCTGCACAAGTTTCTGCATGATGGCGGTTATCTGCTTGTCGTTGAGTGTCTTGCTGTCATCCTGCAAGATGAAGTTTACGGCATAGGATTTCTTGCCTTGAGGCAGATTCTTACCCTCGTATACGTCGAAGAGGTTGACGGCACGCAGGAGTTTCTTTTCGGTCTGATAGGCAATCTTTTCTATCTGAGCAAACTCTACTCCCTCGTCCACCAGCAGAGCCAGATCGCGACTTACGGCAGGGAACTTGCTGATTTCCTTGTAACTTACGGTCTTGCCCTTGATACTCTTCATGAGTACCTGCCAGTTGAGGTCGGCAAAATAGACAGGTGCCTCTATCTCAAACTTTTCCAGCAACTTGTGGCTTACGATACCCATCTGGCAAAGAGTCTTGCCTGCACGTGTCTGTACCAGCAGGCTCTTGTCGAAGATGTCACTTGTGCCATTGGTGAAGACGAGCATGCCGAAGGGAATTCCTGCCCTAAGGAGGATATTGATGATGTGGGCCTTCAGCACGGCAAACGAAGTTTCTTCATCGGGATGAGCCCAACTGCCACTTACTCGCTTGCCTGTGCACCAGAGTCCCAGGTGATAGTCCTCGCTATAAGCGTCGAGCACATGCTTGATAACTTCGGGATCTCGACTGCTGCTCACGCCAGGAATGATGTCGGCGCATTTCTTCTCAGCCTCGAATTTGTAACAATTGCCAAACTCGAAGAAGCGCAGGTTGGGATTCTTATGACTTATGTTACGCGCAATACTCTCCAATCCTCCAAACAGAAGGGTCTGTCTGAGTGAATTAAGGTCTTGACTGAGCGGGTTGAGAAGTTTCACCAGATTCTCGCTTCGGTAGGATTCAAGTCCCTCATAGTAAGCTCCTCTCTGCAGGCTATTGTTTAAAATCTCACGGAATCCGGCTCCCACCAACTGCTCTCCTATCAGATTCTGCAGTTTGTGGCTCTTGTCGGGTTCACCTTTTACAGCCAGACAGCTATGGAGGGTGGTGGGAATCTCCACCTGATTATAACCATAGATGCGCAGGATATCCTCCACCACGTCACATGGACGCTGGACATCCACACGATAGGGAGGCACAAGGAGTGAGAGACCTTCTGCATCCTCATGCTTGATTTCCATCTCCAGGCTGGTCACTATTCTGCGTATGGTCTCGGCAGGAATGTGCTGACCTATCAGACTGTCTACGTAAGCATACTTCAGTTCAATGGGGAATCCGGGTGCATCCTCTTCGCGGGTATCGGCAATCTGCATGCTTATCTTCGCTCCTGCCAACTCTTTGGCCATCAGGGCTGCTGCCTTCAGAGCATAAATCTGAGCATTGGGATCCACACCACGCTCGAATCGGAAACTGGCATCCGTACTTAATCCATGACGACGAGCACTCTTGCGTATCCAAGTAGGATTGAAATAGGCACTCTCGAGCACCACATCCTTGGTGGTTTCATACGTGCCGCTACCCTTGCCGCCGAACACTCCTGCAATACACATGGGCTCTTCTGCATTACAGATGGCCAGGTCGCGGTCGGAAAGTTTATGCTCTACTCCATCGAGAGTAACAAAAGGAGTGCCCTCGGGCAGTGTCTTGACCACAATCTGATGCCCCTTTACCATGTCTGCATCAAAGCAATGAAGAGGTGTACCAAAGGCCATCATGATGTAATTGGTGATGTCTACGATATTGTTGATGGGGCGAATGCCTATCACGCGCAGGCGGTCCTGAAGCCATTCTGGACTTTCCTTCACCTCGCAACCCGTCAGACTCACGGCTGTATAGCGTGGACAAGCCTCCTGATTCTCTACACTTACGTGAATGGGCAAACTCTCATCATCTACCTGGAATGCATCTACCGAAGGCTTGTTGAGCTTGGTTTCGTAACCATTCTGCACCAACCATGCATAGAGATCGCGTGCCACACCATAATGACTGCAGGCATCAGCGCGATTGGGTGTGATGTCAACCTCAATCACATAGTCGCTTTCGATGTGATAATACTCAGCTGCAGGGATGCCCACGGGAGTGTCTTCGGGCAACACAATAATGCCGCTGTGGTTGTTACCCACGCCTATCTCATCCTCGGCGCAGATCATACCACAACTCTCCACTCCACGCAACTTGCTTCTCTTGATGGTGAAACACTCGTCGCCGTCATAAAGTTTGGTTCCCACAACAGCTACTATGACCTTTTGTCCGGCAGCCACATTGGGAGCGCCACACACAATCTGTATGGGTTCGCCCTTGCCTGTATCCACCTGGCAGATGTGCATATGGTCGCTATTGGGGTGTACTTCACAGGTGAGCACGTGGGCTGTCCAAAGTCCTTCGAGTCCTCCTTTGATTGACTGAACCTCCTCCACACCATCAACCTCCAGTCCGATGCTGGTGAGTGCGTCGGCCACTTCATGTGCGTTGAGCGTGGTATCTACATACTCGCGAAGCCACTTGTACGATATATTCATCTTCTATATTT
>JBJFDX010000045.1:0-3031 GCA_051890235.1 Bacteroidaceae bacterium
ATGACGGCATCATCTGGCATAGGATAGTTCCTCAGTCTATGATACAAAGCGGTGATCCTACCCTGTGTGCCAACGGAGGAAAGTCATCGTTTGACTCTTCACTTGGGAAAAGGACCGTCAAGGCAGAAATTCTTTATCCCAGATATTTCCACAAGCCTGGTGCGCTTGCCATGGCACGACAGCCTGATGATATCAATCCCAACAGAGAAAGCAGTGGTACACAATTCTATATTGTTACGGGTAAGTTGTACACGCCTGGCAAATTGGCAGAGTTGCATCAGTTCATGATGGATACGGATACTTTGCACAAGATACCGCCCATACCCGAAGCCATCAAAAAGGTTTATACCACGCGTGGCGGAGTTCCTCATCTGGATGGCGGATATACGGTCTTTGGCGAGGTGGTGGATGGTATGAGAGTGGTGGATGCCATCGGAAATGTTCCTTCTGATGAAGGGGAGAAACCTTTGCGCCAAGTGGTTCTCAAGCGTGTAATCATTAAGGATTGAGATTCTCCGTTGCAGAACGGAAACTTTGCCATAGGCGATCTTGAGGAAGTGGTGCCTGAATGTTGAGCGTCTGATGACTGACGGGATGCTCCAGGCTTAAGTTGTATGCATGCAGGCAGATGCTCCCATCAGGGTTGCTTCGTGGGGCACCATACTTCAGGTCTCCTTTGATAGGGCAACCTATTGCTGCCAATTGGCATCTTATCTGATGATGTCTGCCTGTGTGCAGATGTATTTCAAGGAGAAAGTATCTGTCTGAAATAGCCAGAAGTCTATAGTCCAAGATGGCTTTCTTTGCTCCGGGAATCTCTCTTGTGTATGCTTTCGCTGTGTTGGATTTCTCGTTTCTTGTCATCCAATGAGTGAGTGTGCCTGAATCCTGTTCAGGACGAGCACACACGATGGCCAGGTAGGTTTTCTGAACCTGCTTGTGTGTGGAGAATAGTTTGTTGAGTCGAGGAAGTGCCTTGCTTGTTTTGGCAAAGAGTACCACACCACTTACAGGACGGTCCAACCTGTGTACCACACCCAGATAGACATTGCCGGGTTTTGCGTACTTGTCTTTCAAGTATCGTTTGATGGTCTCCGACAGAGGTTCATCTCCTGTCTTGTCTCCTTGAACGATTTCGCCGGGAAATTTGTTGACCACTATGATGTGATTGTCTTCGTACAGTACTTCCATCTCTTTTCTTTATACAGAATCGCCCGGCATACAGATCAATGTTTGCCGGGCGAAGTCTATTTACATTTACATATTCATTCCGCCGTCCACTTGGATGACTTGTCCTGATACGTAACTGCTAAGGTCACTTGCCAGGAAGGTTGCCACGTTGGCAATATCTTCCACCTGTCCGCCACGTCTCAGAGGAATCTTCTTCTTCCACTCTTCGCGAATCTCTTCTGATAGGGCTGCAGTCATGGCTGTCTCAATGAAGCCAGGAGCAATGGCATTGGCACGTATGCCTTTGGGGCCCATCTCCTGAGCCACACTCTTTGCCAGAGCAATCATGCCGGCTTTACTGGCGGCATAGTTTGCCTGTCCTGCATTACCATGCACACCCACCACGCTGGCCATGTTGATAATCGAACCGCCACGCTGGCGCATCATCACAGGTACACATGCGTGTATGAAGTTGAATGCGCTCTTGAGGTTGACATTGATGACAGCATCCCATTGTGCCTCAGTCATACGCAGCATCAATCCGTCCTTAGTGATACCAGCGTTGTTAACCAGTATGTCTATGCTTCCAAAGTCTTCGCGAATCTGCTTGACCACGTTCTCTGTCTCAGCGAAATCTGCTGCATTGCCTGCATAGGCACGGCATGTCACTCCCACTGCTTCAATCTCTTGGCGTGTGGCTTCCAGTCCGGCAGCCATGTCATCGTTGAGTACCAGATCGGTAAATGCAATGTTGGCACCTTCTGATGCGAATTTCAAGGCGATGGCCTTACCGATTCCTCTTGCCGCACCTGTAATCAGGGCGGTCTTTCCAGTCAATAATCCCATATTATTATATATAATGTATGTTGGATAATAGTTTTTTTTATGTTTGTGCTCTCTGTCTTCTGTAGGGGCGGGTCAGTTTGGGAGTTGTGAACTTACAGATAGTAACTGATGTGCTGTCTGTCTGGCTTGCTCAAAGCTTTGTGTATGAGTTTCTGTACGATTCCACGGCTCATGCCGCTGGGCAGTCCTTGTGTTAGTCGGCCGTAGATGTAGGGAATCTCAAGTCCTTTGACACTGAAATGTAGAATGTTGGCACAGAGTGGAATGCTGTCAATCTCAAATTTTCCACTTCTTACTCCCTCTGTCATGATGGCGTTGAAGAGTTTGAGTTCCGTCTGGTCGAAGTTTTTTCTCACCTTTTCCACCATGCTGATGTTTCTGAAGAATTCGGCTCTGAGGTTTCCGTTACGCTGTACGGCCTCCTTGATCATGTTGAGGTGTGTGTACACAATCTCCACCAGTTTGTCCTCTGGTTCCATATTCTGTCGTGCTACCTCGTTCATTCTCTCAGACAGTCTTTCCAGTTCTCCTTCGATGACAGCCCAGTAAATGTCTTCCTTATTTTTAAAATAGGTATATAGGGTGCGTCGTCCCTTGCCTGAGGTTACTGCAATGTCGTTCATTGTGGTATTCTCAAGCCCTTGCTTGGCGAAGAGTTGTCTTGCTACGTCCACCAATTTTTCTCTGGTCTTTGTTGCTGCCATGTTGCGTCCTTTCGGGTGATATTTCTATTCAGCCTTATCTTATCGGTGACTTGTCACCTGGTCCTCTGTTTGCTTTCGATGGTGCAAAGTTAGCACAAATTGCCTTATTTGTGCAAAAAAGTCCATAAAATTATGCACAGCTATCTCTGTTTTGTGCCAAAAAAGGTAGTGTTAATGTCCTATGTGGACAAAAACATCGGGAAACGCTTGGCCGTTTGACAGGAAAGCACTACCTTTGCATCCGCAAACAGGAAATAACATCGCGGGGTGGAGCAGTTGGTAGCTCGCCAGGCTCATAACCTGGAGGTCGC
>JBJFDX010000046.1:0-3018 GCA_051890235.1 Bacteroidaceae bacterium
AGCCGTAATAACCAAAAACGGCATAATGATTTTCGTATGAAAGAGCCGTGCTTTCACCTTCACCGGGATTATTGGCTCCGCACATATCCACACAGCAAAGCCCCCATGCACAGAAGATTCTGGCATGAGGGCGCCCATTATATTAACACTAAAAACAAAAATACCCAGGAGGTGTGGTGGCGGGGCCTGGCGGTGCGGTGGTACACTCCCCGGCTCCAGGCCTCCAAGGTTAGCGGGGAATCACTTCTTCACTCCATATACCTCCTTGACGATGTGCCATTGCCGGCGGACGTCCTCGACAGTCATGCCCCGTGGAGCCATCCTGTTGAAGAGTGTGCCATAGGGGGTTCCCTTGGCCTTCTCCTCGCGGGCCCACTGGCGCAGTTCGTCATCGGTGAAGTGGCGTATGGGGATGTCCTTGCGGACGGTCACGTTCTGGATATCCACCTCGTCGAGCATCTTCCGGGCACGGTCGACATCCTCCTGTCCGGCCTCTGTGCTGGCATAGATATAGGCCTGGAAGCCGGGTACCTTCCTGACACGCTCAAACTCCTTGGCCACGCTCCATCCCCATGGGGTGAGAGTCCACGAGGTGACGCTGCTGTTCATCCAGTTGCCCTCCTGTGCCTTGCCCATCACCAGGTATATCTGGCCCTGTCCGGGAAGGAGGATAGTGATGGCGCGGGGCAGGTTGCCCGTTACCTCCAGGGGTACCTGCACGCTCTTCGTGATGAGGTTCACCGTCAGGTCGTCGCCCTGCGCACGCTCTTCTATCTTGCGCAGGTCCTTGTTGGTGAGCGCGGGCAATGCCTTGTGGTCGAAGGGCTTGCCATTGAGCATCAGGGTGAGCGTGCCCTTCTGGGCATAATAGAAGCGGCACAGGCAGTCGGCATCCTCCTCTATGAACTCCTTGCCCTTTGAGGGGCTAATCCATGTGCCTGCGCACAGATGCACCCGATAGACGCCCTTACAAGTCTCCACCTTGCCCTTGTACGTATGGCTCACATCACCCAGGTACTCCACCAGTGGCTGTGTGGTGGCTGTGGTGTCGAGGACCACGTCCTTTCCGGCCTTCATCTGTCCCTGATACACTTCGGCTATGATGACCCCACTGAAGCAGAGGGCCACGATGAGGATAGCCGCCACCTTGATGAGCGTACCCCTGCGGCGGGGATGTCTGGGGGCATCGGGAGACGACTGGCGGATGACCTCCTGCTGAAACCTTGCCCACTCCTGTTCAACGTTGGGCATACCTATTCTCCTGTCAAGTTCTTCTCTCTCCATATTACTTCGTTATTTTTAGGATGTTTCTGATCTTCTTCAACGAACCGGTGACATGCTTGTTGACCGCCGACGTGCTGATTCCGAGTGCCTGGGCGACCTGGGCATAGGTCATGTCCTCATCATAGCGAAGGGTGAGCACACGCCTGTCCTGCTCTGTGAGATTGTCGTCTATCACCCTCTGCAGTTCGGCCATCAGTTCCTCATGCCCTTGCTGGTCCTGGGCGGAGAACTGCCGGGAGTATTCCTTCTCCACCATCCTCTGCGACTTCCGTTGGCGCAGGATGCTCAGGCAGTGGTTGCGTGTGGCCATCATGAGGTATTGGGGAAGGGCTTTCTGATGCACCTGTGGCTGTCTGCGCCACATCTTGGCAAAGACCTGATACACGGCATCGCGGGCATCCTCGCTATCCTCCAGGAGGGAGTAAGCCAGGCGGTACATCATAGGATAGTTGTCCTTGAACCACCCCTCAAACTGCTGTTCTGCTCTGTCCATTGCTTGTCTGTTTTGTTGTCTTCTGTATATAAGACGCATTCGAAGGTCATTCAAACACCCCTGGAAGGACTTTTTTTCATCTCCCCGGAAATTCTCCGGGGAAAGGCATGGAATAGGTCCCCTGGCACGCTGCTCTCCAGGCAGGGCCTTGTGACGGCGGAGACGGAGGCCACGGAGAGAAATCCGGGGCGATACACGTTCCAGAAAGACTCTCTGGTGAGCCTCTCCACCTCACGGTAATCCTGAGGTTGTTCCTATCTGATAATCATAGCGTATTTTAATTTATTAAGAAGAGAGAACCTGCCCCCGATGAGCAGAGAGCAGGCCTCCGGTGTTACTCAATGGGAATCTGTATCATGGACACCCACTGCTCGGGATCCTCCTGATTCCAGGCTCCGTCAATGTAGGAGAAACGAGGGTCTCCGGCCATGCGGTATCCATGTTCTTCCATGTAACGAACGGCACTGGTGAAGGACTCATAGAAGCGCTCATAAGGGCCCACATGCTTTACACACAAAGCCTTGGGAATGGCGGGGAGGCGCTTAAACTGCAGGAAACTCGTGTCGGGCAACATCTGCTCTACCTGCTCACAATACTCGATATCTATGTCCTCCTGCCTGTACTCTCTGTTGTGGTCGATGGTAAAGCAGTAGCCGGGCTGGGAGCATACACACCCTGCCTGCTGCATGGCCGGACCTATCTGCAGGTAACACAAGGGACCCAAGGCTGCATAGTTGGGGATTACTTCACGATGACTTGCCACGATAATCTCCGGCAAGGCTTGAATACTGAATTGTTTCATTTTAAGAATAGATTTGCGAGAGTTCCTCCACTCTATCAACCTGTGATAACGGGCTGCGAGCTGTTGCAACTGTTGCTCGGTCTGCCTGATTTTCTCCTCAAGCATGGTGATGGTGGGCACGTGTGAGGGGTCGTCCAGCAGTTCCCGTATCTCGTCCAGCGAAAAGCCAAGCCTCTGCATGCCGCGTATCTCAGACAGACGCTGCATCTGCCCCAGGCTATAGTACCGGTAACCTGTCCACTCGTCCACCTCACAGGGCAGCAGCAGGCCTTTCTGTTCATAGTGCCTGAGCGTCTTCACAGTAACTTGCATAAGCTGGGAGAACTCTCCGATTTTCAACTTTGTTCTGTAATACATTTCTCGCGCGATTTTACTGTTTAGTTTGACGTCGATGCAAAGGTATACGTTGACCTAAGGGACGAGTCAAAGGAGTTGCACT
>JBJFDX010000047.1:0-3014 GCA_051890235.1 Bacteroidaceae bacterium
ATAGATTCCGTGCCATATTGAAGAAAAAAGGCGTATTTTTGCCAATCATATACCAAAGCAAACTCAAAAAACGAAAAGATGATACTGAAAATCATTCTTCTAATGGTTGGCATCGGACTTGTACTATGGGGTGCTGACAAATTTACTGACGGTTCTTCTGGACTTGCCCGCAAATGGAATGTAAGTGAGTTGGTGATAGGCCTCACCATCGTGGCTGCAGGAACGAGTCTGCCTGAGTTTATGGTTAGTCTCATCAGCACCTTAAGGGGAAGTTCCGACATGAGTGTGGGCAACATCATCGGAAGCAACATCTTCAACAGCCTGATCATTCTGGGTACATCGGCTCTCATGATGCCCATTGCTGTTCAGAGAACATTATTGTTCCGAGACCTGCCCTTCATGTTCCTGGTGTCACTCATGCTCTTCCTGCTGGTTTTCTTTGATGGAGACATCACACGTATAGACGCTGCACTTTTCATTGCTTTCTTTGTACTTTATCTCTATTATACTTATCACGTGGCAATGACCAATAGGAAAGCAGAGGAAAGAAGCACAGAAAAGGAGGAGAAATCATCTTCGTATACCATACTGATGCTGCAGATCGTGGTTGGAATGGCCGCCTTGGTTATAGGAGCTCGTCTGATGGTAAACGAGGGTGCCGACATGGCACGCATGTGGGGTGTGAGTGAGAGCATGATAGGACTCACCATTCTGGCAGGCGGAACCAGTCTGCCCGAACTTGCCACAAGCATGATGGCTGCATACAAAGGGCGTGAGGGACTTGCCGTGGGCAACGTGATAGGCAGCAACGTGTTCAATATTGCCGGCATCCTGGGCACATGTGCCTTAATTCACCCCATGCTGGTGGAGCAGATTGCCATTACCGACTGGATTACGCTGGTTGGAAGCAGCATCCTCGTGTGGATTTTGTCCTTCACCCGAAACAAGATTGAAAAATACGAAGGAGCGATATTGTTGCTATGCTTCTTTACATACATGTTCAACTTAATATGCAAATAGATATGCACAAGACACTTGTTTCCAGATTGTTTTTCTCGGCCGTGCTGTTTTTTGCCGGCATTCAGTATGCCTTTGCCTCCGACACTCCCCTATGGTTGCGTCCGGTACGTATCAGTCCCGATGGCCAGCAAATTGCCTTTGCATATCAAGGAGATATATACGTGGTAGCTGCACAAGGCGGATTGGCTCGGCAATTGACCACGAATGCTGCCTATGATACCGACCCATTCTGGAGTCCCGACGGAAAGCATATAGCCTTCAGTAGCGACCGATCGGGCAGTATGGATGTGTATGTAATGGAGGCCAAGGGCGGACCTGCCAAGAAACTCACAACGCATAGCGCAGCAGAAAATGTTTGTGGATGGCTTGACAACAGCACCATTCTGTTCAGCAGAACGGGGCATCCCACTTCGTCTGAAATCATCTTCCCCGGAGGTACATTCAAGAAGACCTACTCTGTAAATATCAATGGCGGTAGACAAACCCTTTTCTCCGCCCTCCCCATTTCCAACATATGCGTTGGAAAGGATGGAGCTATTATATATAATAATGTAAAGGGATACGAGGACATATGGCGCAAGCATCATACCAGCAGCATCACCCGGGAAGTGTGGAGTCTGAAGAACGGGAAGTACGAACAGATGACCACTACTCATGTGGAGGTTCGTGACCCTCAGTGGAACCCAACTGATAAGGGATTCTATTGCATCGACGAAGAGGATGGCACACTCAACGTAGCACTTCGCACATCAGACGGATCACGCAAGCAACTGACTCATTTCCAAGGCTCACCCGTCAGATATCTGTCCGTATCAGACCAAGGGACCCTCTGCTTCTCATATGATGGGAACATATATACGCTTGTTCCCGGTGGCGAACCCAAGCAGGTGAATATAAGTATCATAAGTGACAAGCAACCCAATCCTGTGCGTAAGAGTATCGTCAGGCAAGGAGCTTCCAGAGTGAGTGCTTCACCTGACGGCAAGCAGGTTGCATTTATCCTGAATGGAGATGTGTATGTGACTGACGTGGAGCACAAGACCACCCGACAGGTGACCGACACACCCGAACGTGAGCGTACCGTAAGTTTCCGTCCCGATGGCAAGGCTGTTGTCTATGATTCGGAGCGAGAGGGAGTATGGAGCATATTCGAATGCGAAATCAAGGATGACAAGGAGAAATCATTTGCTTATTGCACACAGACTGTGGAGCGCAGACTTACCGATGGCAAAACTACTTCGTTCCAGCCTATATACAGTCCTGACGGCAAGCATATAGCCTATCTGGAGAATCGAACAACTATCAAGGTGATGAATCTGAAAAACAGCCAGGCACACGTGGTCATGGACGGCAAGTACACCTACAGTTATTCGGATGGAGATCAGTATTTCACATGGAGTCCAGACAGCAAATGGCTGCTGGCCAACTACAATGGTACGGCAGGATGGTGCATAGGTGATGTGGCCCTGCTGAGAGCAGATGGCAAGGGCGAACCTATCAATCTCACCCAAAGCGGGTATTCTGACGGAGAACCTCGTTGGGTCATGGACGGACGGGCTATGATCTTCCAGAGTGACCGAGCCGGATATCGTGCTCATGGCTCATGGGGCGCCGAACGTGATGCATATATAATGTTCTTCGATGCCAAGGCATATGACGAGTTCCGCATGTCAAAGGAGGATGTAGCGCTGATGGAAGCTGAAGAGAATGATAAAAAGAGCAAGAAGGATTCTACCAAACAAGAGTCTAAGGAACTGAAATTTGACTTGGACAACCTGGACACACGTACCATGCGCCTGACTCCCACATCAACTTATCTGGGAGATGCAATCATGGACAGCAAGGGTACCAAACTTTACTTTATTGCGCCCTACAACGGAAACATGGCTCTGTGGGTGAGAGACTTCAAAGAGGAGCGTACTGAGATGAAACTTCAGAACATCAGCGCAGGGGCTTTGTATCCTGACAAGGAGTTAAAATACTGCTTCTTTACT
>JBJFDX010000048.1:0-3013 GCA_051890235.1 Bacteroidaceae bacterium
AACAAAAAAAGATACAAACGAGTAGCACATCCTGTGCAACAGAAAATTGTATTTGAGTTAAAGGGGGGAGTCAAGGTAAAATTTGGCTCCTCTTCTCTTTACGAACCGGTAAGCTCATATCAACCATCAGATAATGGTATTCCCTTCCCCCCTGTTATCACAACGTTCTCTATTATTTTTGCCTCTCCGCGTACACCTATTTTCATTCTTTTGGACAGAGCCTGATTTTCCATTAAACTCTCCTCAAACAATCAGACCCTCTTTCATGCAAACGTTTGCGATGGCAGACGCAAACGTTTGCAACTGCGGTTTCAAACGTTTGCGACCGGGGTTGCAAACGTTATCCTGAAAATAGCCTATTTTCTGCCCCCAAGAAGTAAGCGTGCTTCTCAAGGCATTTAAGCACGCTTCTATTGCCCATGCAGTAGTACTCCTCTAAAAGAACATCAACGCGGTTCACCGGAAGAACTATCTCGGTAACGCACAAGAAACTCAGAAAATGCTTTTGAGGAGGAAGAAGAGGACGGGAACAAAGAGACTGGGCAGGAGGTTGAGCGTCTTACAATCCTTGATGTCCAATATAGAAAGACCTGAAGCGGCAATGAGCGTGCCCCCGACAATACTCATCTCGGTAAGCAACTCAGGAGGGATGATATTGCCACACAGGCGGGCCAAAAGCCAGATGCTACCCTGCCAGCAGAACAAGACGGGAGCAGCAAGAGCCATCCCTGCCCCGTAAGTAGTCGCCAGAACTGCCGACGTAACTAAGTCCAGGGTGGCATTGGTATATAGGAAGGTTTCGTCACCTAACAGGGCTGAATTGATAGGTCCCAGGATGCTGAGCGTACCGATACAATAGAGCAGAAGGCCCGTGGAAAGCCCTTGTGCCAAACGAGGCTGATGCTGGTTGGAGGAACCAGGGGAGCGCTTCTGCAACTTGTCCACCAGAGACTTAAAACGTCTGTCGAGGTCGAGCATCGTGCCCACCAATCCTCCTATACTCAGGCTCAAGATGAACAGCACAGGATATTGACTGTCAGGCATATTCCTACATACAGCATTGAATCCCAGGGACAGACTGGCCAGTCCCATAGCAGTAAACATGACTTTCTGCCACTCAGGACGGATGTGTCGCTTGCACAAGGCACCTATAAGGCTTCCTGTGATAATCGTAATGGTATTGGCAAGAGTTCCTATCATATTGCACTTGGTGTGAGCACAAAGTTAGGCAGAAAATATGGAAAGGAAACTCCCACGCCCCTCTTTTCTGCCTGAATATGCGAGAAGAGACCCATGAATGAATCTCCGAGAAGAAAAATTCCGTACCTTTGTGTGTTGCATGCAGATTATTGCATCAGGAAAAAAAAACAAGCGCGGATATCAGCCTCAACAGGAAGAATAGATAATCAATACAGAATATGAAGAAGAATCTCAAGACTGCTACCCTATGCGTACAAGGGGGCTACGAACCCAAGAACGGAGAACCTATCGAAGTTCCCATCATACAAAGTACCACCTTCAAGTATGACTCCTCAGACGAGATGGCCATGCTGTTTGACCTGAAAAAGGACGGATACTTCTACACCCGACTGGCCAATCCCACCAATGATGCTGTAGCCAGAAAGATTGCCCAGTTGGAGGGTGGCGTGGGAGCTGTACTCACATGCAGCGGCCAGGCTGCCAACTTCTATGCCCTATTCAATATCTGTGAGGCAGGAAGCCATATCGTGGCAAGCAACGAGATATATGGAGGAACCTTCAACCTGCTGGGCGTGACCCTAAAGAAACTGGGTATCGAATGCACTTTTGTGAGTCCCGATGCAAGTGACGATGAGATACGCTCTGCCTTCAAGCCCAACACACGAGCCCTCTTTGGAGAAACCATCAGCAATCCTGGCTGTGCCGTGCTCGACATAGAACGCTTTGCTCAGATAGCCCACAGCATGGGAGTGCCCCTGGTGGTGGACAACACCTTTGCCACACCCGTCAACTGCCGCCCCATGGAGTGGGGAGCCGATATCGTGACACACAGCACCACCAAGTATATGGACGGAACAGCCTCCCAGGTAGGAGGAGTGGTTGTAGACAGCGGAAAGTTTGACTGGATGGCACATGCCGAGAAGTTCCCCGGACTATGCACGCCCGATGACAGCTACCACGGACTCACTTACGTAAAGGCTTTCGGAGAGATGGGTTATTGCACCAAACTGGTGGCTCAGCTCATGCGTGATCTGGGATCAATACCTGCACCCATGAACTCCTTTATCCTCAACCTGGGTCTTCAGACACTCCACCTGCGTATGGCTCAGCATTGTAGCAATGCCCTGCGAGTGGCAGAATTCCTCCGCCAGGACAGTCGTGTAGCATGGGTGCATTACAGTGACCTGCCTGGAGACAAGTATCATGCTCTGGCTCAAAAATACCTGCCCAAGGGATCCTGTGGCGTAATCGCCTTCGGCCTGAAGGGTGACCGCGAGACTGCCATCCGCTTCATGGACTCGCTGGACATGATCAATATTGTAACACATGTGGCCGATGCCCGCACCTGTGTGCTCCATCCCGCCAGCCACACTCACCGCCAGCTAAGCGATGAACAATTGCGTGAAGCAGGGGTGGCTCCCGACCTCATCCGTCTGTCAGTGGGCATCGAGGACATAGAGGACATCTTGGACGACCTCCGTCAGGCTTTGGACAAAATCTGACATAGGTACCTCCTCACGCACGCGTATAATATATAATGTGTACCGATGGACAAAGATGTAATAGAGCGGGCCATAAGGGCTATGAGCAGTTTGATAGAGAAAGAGCCTGAGAACGCACGACTGCTGATGGAGCGTGGGCGTCTGCACATGATGGCTGGAGAGAAAGAGCTGGCCATAAAGGATTTGTTACAGGCTGCAACCATCGATCCTCATCTGCTCGACGATATGAATGGACAATTTCATGCAGAAAAGTAATAAAAAGGGGCTATTCGTTTGCACTATGACAGAAAAATCGTAACTTTGCCATGCAT
>JBJFDX010000049.1:0-3008 GCA_051890235.1 Bacteroidaceae bacterium
ACTCCTTCTTCAGGTAGTCGCTACTTACATTCTGACGCTTCTGAGCCAACTTCTCGTTGAAGTCAAACTTACCATCGGGGCTGGCATATGCACTTACCTCAATATTGGTGAGAGCACGAGTCATGGTGTTGTCGTTGATTTCCTTCAGAATCTTACCCAGATCCTTCACGCTCACGCTGTTGAGTTCGCTGGCACGCAGAGTAGCCTGATTGATGAGGAACTTGATGTTAGCCTCCTGCTTCTGGGCGATGATACGCTGATAAGCATCAGGTGCTGTGGCAGCGGTAATGTCGCAACGATTCAAGAGCTGGCTTGTGGCAATTACACCATAACCAATCTTCACCTCGGGAATCTTCACGGTCTTCTTACCTACCTTTGCATCAAAGCGAGCATAAAGGTCACTCTTGATCATGGGATCCACATAAGCGAAATTGGTCTTCATGGTATAAGTACCGCCCACCTTGTACTGGATAGTGGTACCATTACCCTCAACCTTTTCACCCTGGAAGGTAGAACTCTGACCTACAGCCTCTCCGCCTTCGTACTTCAGCACGGGAGTAACAGTCACCTGTGCCTTCTTCTTCATGTACTTAGTGGGGAATGTACCATTGATAGTAGCAGGTACCTGACCACCAACAGCCTCCAGAGGAGTAGGAGTAACATTAAAATTGTCAGCGCCCAGTTTGCCGAGCTTGCTGCAAGAAGACAGCACCAGAACAGATGCTGATGCCATCAGAAGAAATTGTTTTGTCTGCATGATTAATATTAAAATTCTATTGCTTTCTCTCTATTGCTCAATTCGGTTGTAAAGTTACGACAATTTTATGAGCTGATAATCCAC
Organism: Bacteroidaceae bacterium; assembly: GCA_051890235.1. Classification (GTDB taxonomy): domain Bacteria; phylum Bacteroidota; class Bacteroidia; order Bacteroidales; family Bacteroidaceae; genus Physcousia. The sequence continues at coordinate 842 of JBJFDX010000049.1, forward strand.
TACACATAAAAAAAGCTTTTTTCCCTGCTATTCTTTGTCTATTGATGCATTTCTGCGTTCCTCGTAGAGGATATTTCTGGGATGATGCTCCAAAATTTCCGTTCTCAGCCGTGACTTGTCAATATGCATATATATCTCGGTGGTGGATATATCTTCATGTCCCAGCATCATCTGTATGGCTCTCAGGTTGGCTCCTCCCTCAAGCAGATGTGTGGCAAAACTGTGACGGAAGGTATGCGGACTGATATTCTTCTTTATCCCTGCCTTCTCGGCATAACTCTTGATGTAAACAAACAGGCTTATCCTGCTCATTCGACATCCCCTGGTGAGTGAAACAAATACATAATCCTCCTCTGATGGTTTCACCTTATGCCCCACCCTGGTCACAAGCCATTCACGCACCCGTTCTATAGCCACTCCCTCTATGGGCACAAGTCTCTCCTTACCGCCCTTTCCTTTCACCCGTATGTATTTATCTTCCAAATAGAGTTGACTGATGCGCAGATTGCAAAGTTCGCTGATACGCAGTCCGCAACCATACAGCACTTCTATGATGGCTCTGTCTCTTACACCCTCAGGCTTGCTCACGTCTATCACATTGATGATGCTGTCTATCTCCTCCACGCTGAGTACCTCGGGCAGATGCTTTCCAATCTGAGGACTCTCAAGCAATTCAGTAGGGTCTGCATCCACTTCCTTTTCCAGGGTAAGAAATCTATAAAAAGAGCGTACCCCACTCAATATGCGAGCCACACTGCGTGCCTGAATACCTTCTTCACGAAGTTGTCCTGCAAACTGATCAAGCTGCTCCAGCGTTACCTTTCTATAGTCAATCTGATTATCCGCATAGAAAACAAGAAGTTTCTGTAAATCTCTCCGATAAGCATCCAAAGTGTTTTTGGAATAAGAACGTTCCAGACGCAGATACTGTATATATCTTCTCAATATGTCGTCCTCCACATTCCCTTTTATTTTGACTGTTTTGCTGTTTTTCTGAGTCATAACAATAAAAACATTCCTTTTATTTCATTTAGAAACTTATTTTCGTTAACTTTGCCTTGACAAAATTATACTGAAATTATGAGAATTCAAATTATCAACGGACCTAACTTGAATCTTCTTGGTATCAGAGAACCTGAAATATACGGTAAGCGTGCCTGGGAAGATTACCTGAAAGAGTTGCGTACCCGCATGCCCAATGTTCGTATTGACTACTACCAGAGCAATCTGGAGGGCGAAATCATCAATAAGATACAGGAGGTGGGATTTGACCGTGACGGTATCGTGCTCAATGCAGGAGCCTATACACACACCAGCGTGGCCATTCTGGATGCCCTGAAGAGTGTTACTACTCCCACCGTGGAGGTACACATCAGTAATGTTCACCAGCGTGAGGAGTTCCGTCGCAAGAGTCTCATCAGTCCAGGATGTCTGGGAGTCATCTGCGGTTTCGGCCTTGACAGTTATCGTCTGGCTATCGAAGCTCTTATCGACGAGGTAAACAGAAAGAAAAATAAATAACTCCCTGGTGGAACTTGATGAGTATATCCTGCGCCACATAGATGCAGAAGGCGAACTCCTGCATGCCTTGTGGCGAGACACTCAATTGCGCCTCTCTTATGGTCAGATGGCAAGTGGACATCTGCAAGGGCGCTTGCTCAAGATGCTGGTGGAGATGATCAAACCGCTGAGAGTGCTCGAATTGGGAACTTTCAGCGGATACAGCGCCTTGTGTATGGCCGAAGGTCTCAAGCCGGAAGCCGAATTGCATACCATAGAAATCTTTGATGAGATGGAGGACTTCATACGTTCGTGGATAATCCGAAGTCCTCATGCATCTCAGATTCACCTTCACATAGGTAATGCTTTGGATATTGTTCCCACTCTTGAGAGTGGTTGGGACCTTGTCTTTATAGATGCCGACAAAAGACAATATACCGATTATTACCACATGATAATTCCCCTCATGAAACCAGGTGGCTTTATCATAGCAGACAATACGCTCTGGTATGGACACGTGCTTGAAGAACATCCTCGTGAGAGTGACCGTCAGACTATCAATCTACAGGCTTTCAATGACCTTGTTGCTTCTGACCCAAGGGTGTAAAAGGTTATCCTTCCCCTGCGCGATGGTCTTACCCTTATCCGCGTAAAGCCCTGATAATAT
>JBJFDX010000050.1:0-3007 GCA_051890235.1 Bacteroidaceae bacterium
TACCTGGGAGGATGCCTGTCTTCTGAATGGAAGATAGTCAGCCTCTCAGGATTTTGTGTAAATCTAAGGTAATATAAATAAACCGACATATACATGATTATTAAACATTCATATAAGGCATTCCTGCTCATAGGTCTTATGCTGTCTGGTTCGGTTTGTGCGCATGCACAAACATGGCTGAAGGCGGGCCCCTACCTGCAGGAACTAACCAACGATGCTGTAACCGTGGTTTTTGAGCATGGTACACCATCACTCTCCTGGATAGAGGTGAGAGAGAAGGGTAGCACGGAAGCCAAGAGTTATTATCAGGTTGTCGATGGACAGATACAGATACAACGCCAGATATTGAGCGAAAATGCTGTGGCACCTGTTCAGAACTTTGCCATACGGGCAGAGGGTTTGAAGCCCAATACCACTTATGAGTATCGAGTGCGCGGTCGCAAGATAAGCAACATGACAGCCGATGGGGTTACCTTGAGCACGGTATCCACAGACTACTATTCATCCAAATGGATAGAGTTCCGCACGTTGGATCCTTATCAGGAGCATCATCATCTCTTTATCACCAGTGACTTGCACAATCGTCCTGATACGCTATCGGCTTTTTTGCGTCAGTTGGACTATTCCACCATCGATCATTTCCTTTATAATGGAGATATGACCAATTTTGTGCAGTCTGGTTCGGGAGGAGAGAATCCATACACAGGTTATATCAACACAAGCGTAAACCTCTTTGCCAAGAGCAAAGCGTTTGAAATGGTAAGGGGCAATCATGATACCCGAGGCAATCTGTCGCGCCACATCAAGGACTATTTCCCTCGTTCGAGTGGGAAAATCTACAGTGCATCCCGATGGGGAGACCTTGAGGTCATCATGATAGACTGTGGAGAAGACAAGGTGGACTCCCATGCCGAGTATTATGGTATGGCAGCTTTCTACAAGTATCGTGAGGAGATGGCAGAGTGGTTGAAGCAGCTTATCAAGACCGAGGAGTTTCTCACAGCCAAGTATCGTATCGTCGTGTGTCACTTCCCAGTGCTGAGAGACAACAAGCGAAATGATGAGTTTGATGGACAGCCTCATCTGGCAAGTCTCATCCTTCCTCTGCTCATGCAATGTGATATAGATCTGTTTGTGGCAGGACATTATCATACCCCATGCACCATCGACGGACTCAACTACAATGGTCAGGGTAACAAGTTCGAGGAATACATCATCGGTGCCAAGACTGCCATGCGCATTGATATTGAGAATGGTGAAATCAGAATGAAAGTGGTGGACTGCCACGGCTATGTTTACCATGACCGTGTGGTCAAGAATGCCAAGGATGGTCAGAAGACTGTCTTCCTGACCATTGATGAGTAGACTCCACTGAAGATGGACTTCAATCTTACTGAAAAGATGATAAGATATCACAGACGTATTGTCAGCAGCATCCTCTTTGCGTTCCTGTTGCCTTTGGGGACATGGGCTCAGCAAACGGTTAGTATTGCCGAGGGTTATTATGTCATGTCACCCTTTTTGCTTCATGCCAAGGGCTATGTGTATGGTCATGATACCGATGCCTCTCGTGCTCCGTACGGCAATGCTGCCGACTATGACCATCCTTGTGGCAGGAATGGCGAGGTAGCCTATCTGTATGCTCAGCCTTCTACGAGTGTCAGTCTGGTCAATAGTGCCTATTACTTCCGCCCTCTGGGGGATGGAACCTATTCTGTACAGAGCCTCTCAGGTCATGCCTATTCTTACCTGAGTATGGCGGCCTATGATCGTCGGCTTCTCTGTCATACAGCACTGCCTTCTCAAGGCTTCTCTCTCAAGCAGAAGGATGTGACAGCGGAATCCCAGTGGGGTGAACGTGAGTATGCCGTACAGCAGTTCCAGTATGCTGCTCTTGCCGATTCGCTTGTCAGTAAGTCTTGTGGCATGAACTCCATGGTGATGCTCACTCCCGTCGATGAGAGTCGTATTACTCCAGCCATGACCATCAGACTTGCCTTGAGTGACGCCTTGGGTGCCTTGGCCGTCTACAGGGCAGGAGATAATCCTGGTGAAGTGTCTGATATGATGGCGTATGCCTTGACCAAACTGACCGAAGAGGCCCAGTTGCTCGTGGATGATAAGAATACTACTCAGGAGCAGGCCGATGCCATGATTGTCTCACTCCGAGAGAGTACAACACAGTATATGCGGTCGGCTTCCACAGCCTTGAATCCTGTTGAGGACGGGTATTACTTCCTGATCAATGGCTATCGTGCCTTCATGTTGAGGCAGAACAAGGAGAAAGGTTTGTCGGCAACTCCCGCTGAGGGTGGCAGAACACTCACGTGGCGTGATGTATCGGTCAATGACGGTGCCATGGCCTTCCGTGTCATTCCCTCTGGTGGAGACCGTTATGTGCTGAAGAGTTATGATCAGAACCTTGTGATGGATGATATGCTGATCACCTATGATGCCGAGGGCACCTGGACCGTAGCTCAGGCTTCGGACCCTGATGCCCTGATGAATGCAGCCAATAATTCCATCGGTGTCAAGTCCCTGTATGGAAAGAATACCGCTGACACTATAGCCTTTGATAGGGAAGCACATCTCTATGCAGGATATACGGCATCTTGGTATCTGCGCAAGGCTTACCATCAGGTGACTGTTCCCTCCACGGGATGGGCTGTTCTGTCGGTCTCTTTTCCTGTGGTGGTTCCTGAGGGAGTACAGGTCTATACGGTAAGCGAAAGGGACGGACAGCTGTTCCTCGTTCCTTATGGGCAGCCTGTCGTTCCCGCTTGTACTGCTGTGGTGATGCGTGCTTCCAAAGGCACTTATACCTTCTGGAGTACCACCACCGACGCACCTTCCATTCCTGGTAATGTCCTGATGCCTGTCAATGAGAATATGAAGAATATTTCTTCGGGCAGTGTACGTACATTCAAGGTCAAGAACGGCGTGGCTGGTTTTGCCAAGGTGTCCAGTACATCACTCAATGCAGGAGTGGCTTATATTCCTTACCATG
>JBJFDX010000051.1:0-2990 GCA_051890235.1 Bacteroidaceae bacterium
ATGATCGCACAGGTGTGGTTCCTCCTACGGATATTGATGTGATTATGGTTGCTCCCAAGGGTTCTGGTACTTCACTCCGTACCATGTTCATGGAGGGACGTGGACTCAACTGCTCATATGCTGTTTATCAAGATGCTTCCGGTCATGCAGAGGAGAAGACATTGGCTTTCGGTATCGGTATTGGTGCAGGCTATATGTTCAAGACCACTTTCCAGCGTGAGGCTACCAGTGACCTGACAGGTGAGCGCGGTTCGCTCATGGGGGCTATCCAGGGCTTGCTGTTGGCTCAGTATGAGGTATTGCGTGAGAATGGTCATACACCCTCAGAGGCCTTCAACGAGACCGTGGAAGAGCTTACCCAAAGCCTTGGCCCCCTCTTTGGCGCTAAGGGTATGGACTGGATGTATGCCAACTGCTCTACCACAGCTCAGCGTGGTGCCTTGGATTGGGCTCCCCGCTTCCACGATGCCGTCAAACCCGTTATGGAATGGCTGTATTACTCTGTGAAGACTGGCAATGAGGCTCAGATTTCTATTGACAGCAACTCAAAACCCGACTATCGTGAGAAGCTGGAAGAGGAACTGAAGGCTATGCGTGAGAGCGAGATGTGGCAGGCAGGTGTTACCGTGCGCAAACTTCGTCCTGAGAACGACTAAATGCCCTAAGTGAAATATTCCCAAGAGGGGAAGGAACGTATCTGTTGTTCCCTCCCCTCTTTACGCGTTTTTATAAAGAATGTTCTGTCACTCATGAAATCTTTGTTACGCCTTCCCTATTGGATACTCTTACTGATTGCGATTGTGATGGCCTCGGAAGACCTGACTGCACAAGAGGGTGAGATGCGATACGGCATTGTAAACGTGTCGGTATGCAATACTCGTTCTGAAGCTGAATATAGTGCAGGTCAGGAATCTCAAGCCCTCTTGGGCATGCCTTTGGAAATTCTGGACAGACACAACGAGTGGACCAAGATAAGAACCCCCGAAGGATATGAGCATTGGACCCTCTCGGCTGCTTTGAAGAGGGTAGACAGAGAACGACTCTCCGCCTGGAACCAATCGGAACAAGTGGTGGTCACCCAACTGATTACGTGGGTATATGAACGTCCGTCTCTCCGTGCACAGGTGGTAAGTGATGCCGTGGGCGGATGCCGGATGAAGTATCTGGGTAGGAAGAAAGGTTTCTTCTGGGTGGAATATCCTGATGGGCGACAGGGTTTCATTTCGAAGAAGGATGCCCAACTGCTGAGCCAGTGGAGACGAGAGGTCAGCAGAGATGCAGAATCCATACTTGCTACAGCTCACAGCTTGATGGGAATCCCCTATATGTGGGGAGGTACATCGCCCAAGGGGGTGGATTGCAGCGGATTTGTTCGCACGGTCCTCTATATGCATGATCTTATTCTTCCTCGAAATGCTTCTCAACAGGCCAGGGTGGGAGAACGACTGCAGATAGCTCCTGACTATAGCAATCTTCAGCCTGGCGATCTGCTCTTCTTTGGCTCAAAGAACAAGGATGGCAGCGCCAAACGCGTGGTGCATGTGGGTATAAGTATGGGTGGCACACGCTTTATCCATTCTCTGGGCTGTGTGCATACGGGCAGTTTCAATCCTGCAGATGCCGATTATGATGGATATGAGCAGAACAGACTCCTGTTTGCTGCACGTATCCTGCCCCATGTCAACCAAGATCCTCAGATACAGACTACTGACAGAATCCCTTTATACCAATAAGAAAGTTTGACTGAAGAACTTCCCAAACGAACACAACGCACTATGACCACACGAAGGACATTCTTATGCAAGGGTGCTTTGGCCACCACCGCACTTGCCATCAATCCGCTCCCACTCTTTTCCATCAACAGGAAGGTGAGGGCTCGCCGAAGACTGGAACTAACCTTTGAACCCTACGAATTGAAGTTGCGACACGTCTTCACCGTTGCTTCCTATTCCAGAAGCACCACGCCTGATATTCAAGTGCGCCTTGACTATGAGGGATTCACGGGATATGGTGAGGCAAGTATGCCTCCCTATCTATCGGCCGAACTGGGTACCACGGAGAGCGTGATGGACTTCCTGGGGAGAGCTGCTGCAAGGTTGAAGGAGTTTGATGATCCTTTCCGCATGGAAGAGATTCTCTCAGCCATAGACCATTTGGACCCAAGGAATGCGGCAGGCAAGGCTGCCATCGATATTGCTCTGCATGACCTGGTGGGCCGCATCATGGAACAGCCGTGGTATCGCATCTGGGGACTTTCACCTGAAAAGACACCTTCCACCACATTCACCATCGGTATAGATACTCCCGAGGTGGTGCGTCAAAAGACCCGTGAATGTGCTGATAAGTTCAATATTCTCAAGGTGAAACTGGGTAGAGATAATGACCGTGAGATGATAGAGACCATACGTCAGGTCACTCAATTGCCTATTGCCGTGGATGCCAATCAAGGATGGAAGGACAGGCAGAAGGCTATAGATATGATTCATTGGTTGCATGAGCAGGGCGTGGTGATGGTTGAACAGCCTATGCCCAAGACCCAGCTGGATGATATCGCTTGGGTAAGCCAGCAGTCGCCCCTGCCGATATTTGCTGATGAGAGCATCCAAAGGCTGGCAGACGTCAGAGGCGTCATGGGAGCATTTACGGGAATAAACATCAAGTTGATGAAGTGTACTGGTATGCGTGAGGCCTGGAAGATGCTAAATACTGCGCGAGCCTTGGGCATGAAGGTGATGATTGGTTGTATGACCGAGACCTCCTGTGGCATCTCGGCGGCAGCCCAACTCTCCCCTGCTGTGGACTTTGCCGACCTGGACGGAAATCTCCTCATCGCAAACGATTGCTTCAGAGGGGTACAAGTGCATAAGGGTAAGCTCGTATTGCCTACAACTCCTGGTATTGGCATAGAGAAGATATAGCAGACATCATTATTCAGAAACAAACTAAAGATACACACTATATGGCATTCATACGCATTTATCTCAAGGCAG
>JBJFDX010000052.1:0-11071 GCA_051890235.1 Bacteroidaceae bacterium
GCAGCATACTTATCCTTCGCGCGTACCATATAATATATATGGTTGACATTCTCGGAGCCTTCGTTACGGCTTCCCACCTGAATCTGATGTGCGTCATTCAGGTATCTCTGGGCAATACGTTCTATCTCCTTACTCATCGTGGCACTGAAGAGAAGTGTGCGATGATTGGAGGGAACACCCTCGAGAATGGCATTCAAATCCTCCTGGAAACCCATGGAAAGCATCTCGTCGGCCTCATCAAGGACAACATAACGCACTTGTGAAAGGTCGGCCACACCCCGGTTCATCAGGTCCATAAGCCTGCCTGGGGTAGCCACCACGATATCAACGCCATGACGCAGAGCACGTATCTGAGGTTCGATACCTGCGCCGCCATATACCGCCAGCGTACTCAAAGCAGGCAGATAATGTGCAAAATCCTGCAGGTCCTCTGCTATCTGAATACACAGTTCACGAGTGGGAGCCAGTATCAAAGCCCTCACATCCTTACCATCCATCTGATTCTGTTCAACAGAAAGGAGATGCAGCAAGGGCAGACCATAGGCTGCCGTCTTTCCTGTTCCCGTCTGCGCCAGAGCAATAAGATCTGAGTGCTGATTATCTACATCGGCTTCGGTAAGCCAAGGAATTACCTCCTCCTGTATGGGCATGGGGGTCTCATAGCCCTGCTCTGCAATTGCACGCAACAGTGCATCGCTGAGCCCTAATTCTGAAAATGTCTTCATTTTGGCTGCAAAGGTAATCATTTTTTCTTTTTCGCTACGGAACAATACAGAAAATCAATACTTTTGTAGCTCGATTGGAAAGAGGATTGTTCAACAGCCATTCAAAACTCATTAGAGAAAAGACAGGTATGAAAAGAGGATTGGTACTGGAAGGAGGAGGCTTGCGAGGCATGTTTTCAGTGGGCGTAACAGATGTGATGATGGAGCAAGGAATATGCTTCGACGGCATGATTGGCGTATCAGCAGGAGCCACCTTTGGCTGCAACCTAAAGTCCCGACAGCCGTCACGTGCCCTTCGTTACAGCATCCGCTTCCGTCATGACCCGCGCTACATGGGATTATACAGTTATCTCACCACGGGCAACTGGGTGAACAGCCACTTCTGTTATCGTACGGTACCCGACAGGTATGACCTCTTTGATTACGACCAGTTTGAGCAGAACGATATGGACTTTGAGGTGGTATGTACGGATGCTGTCACAGGGCAACCCATATACAAACGGCTCACAAGTCTGCGAGGAGAGAATATGGACTGGCTTCGCGCCTCGGCCTCGTTGCCTCTGCTGTCACATCCCGTCAGGATTGCAGACCACCTGCTGCTGGACGGAGGCATTACGGACTCCATTCCCCTGAAGCATTTCCAGGAGAAAGGATATGACCGTTGTGTGGTGGTCCTCACACAGCCCGATGGGTTTAGGAAAAAGCCGACCAAACTGATGCCGCTCTTCCATCTGTTGATGAAGAAATACCCACACATCATAAAGGCCATGGCCCGACGCCATGAGATGTACAACAGCCAGTTGGACTATCTGCGCCAACAAGCCGAGCAAGGAAACGCACTGGTCATCCATCCTGATGCTCCCCTCCCCATCGGTAGGGTGCAGCAGAACAAGAAACGCATGGAACAAGTATATCAGCTGGGACGTGAAGCAGCCATGAAAGCCCTACCAAGGCTCAGAGAGTTTATCAACAAGGAACAAACGAAACACACAAGCAATTGATGAAGACAAACAATACGCGCAAAGTGATAGGGATGGGAGAGACCATCATGGATATCATCTTCCGAAACGGGCAACCTCAGGCGGCCGTTCATGGGGGCAGCAGTTTCAACAGTATAGTAAGCGTGGGGCGTGCAGGTGTTCCTTGTGTGTTTGTAGGTGATACAGGAGCCGATGTGGTGGGTCGGCAGACTCTGGATTTCATGCGTGCCAACCATGTGGATACCACCTTCTGTCCCATGCGCAAGGAGATTAAGAGTGCCATAAGCCTGGCTTATCTGAACGATGACGGGGATGCCTCATACATGTTCTATAAGCAGACACCCCAAGCTCCACAGCAATGGGTATTGCCCCAGGTGAATACGGATGACATCTTCCTCTTCGGCTCTTACTATGCCTCATGCCAGGGTATGCGTCCCCTGGTGAAGGATATGCTCGGTCATGCCAGGGCAGAAGGAGCCATCGTGTATTATGATATCAATTTCCGCAGCAGCCACAGTCATGAGCTGGATGCCCTACTGCCCGTCATCAAGGGAAACTGCCAGCAGAGTGATATCGTACGCGGTAGCGCCGATGACTTTCAGGTACTCTTCGGCACGAGGGACGCTTTGCTCATCTACGATAAACACATCCGCAACCTCTGCCCGACATTTATATGTACCTATGGAGCAGATGACGTGAGGGTGTGCTTGCCCGACCGTTCGCTACGCTTTCCCGTACCTCATATCAAGAACGTGGCAAGCGCAGTAGGCGCAGGCGATAATTTCAACGCTGGAGTGGCATGCAGTCTCATATGGAAAGGTATTAGCCGAAGCATGCTGCCCCACCTCACAGAGGAGGACTGGCAATCAATCCTGGCCACAGCCTGCGCCTTCTCGGGGAATGCATGCCTCAGTTATGACAACTACATCAGTCCTGAGTTTGGACTGCAGATATCCGGTCAGATAGGCTGACCTCCTTCTCGAGCCGATTCGGGATAAATAAGTCTGATTTCTCTTTTTGAGAAAGGGAATATTTGTATCTTTGCACGAGATTGAGAAAAATTAACATGGCCATCACATATAACAAGATGAACTTCCCCAACCTGGGTGTACATGCTCAAGTGGCACTCTTCAAAGCAGGAAGCGAGGTGTGCGAGTGGCACGTCATGCTGCACGTGGAACCACGTGAGGATATGTTTACACAACAGCTTGAGCGCCTGTACAAGGCCGAAGAACTGCTGCTGCAGACCGACGGATTTGAGGATGCCCGATGCATCATGAAACGCTACTTCCTGTCTGACAGCACCAACCAGCAACCACTCATGCGCCATCAGACGGATGTGGCCACGAGCATCATCCAGCAACAACCGCTTGACGGAAGCAAGATTGCTGCATGGCTCTACCTGCAAAGTCACATGCAAGTAACCGCCAATGACGACATGGTGGTGGCAGAACATAACGGATACAGACATCTGTGGAAAATGGGAATGCACAAGGCTGAGGGAGACAGCGCCCAGCAGACCAAAGCAATCCTGACCGAATATGAGGAAACCTTGCATGAGATGGGGGGCTGTCTGGCCGACAACTGCGTGCGTACCTGGTTTTTCGTGAGAGATGTAGATACCCAATATGCAGGTATGGTGAAGGCACGCAAGGACAATTTCATCCAACAAGGCCTCACCGAGCAAACTCATTATATAGCCAGCACAGGCATAGGCGGACTCCCTGCCGATACACATGCACTCATCCAGATGGGAGCCTATGCCATCATGGGACTTCGCCCCGAACAACAGCGTTACCTGTATGCACCCACACATCTGAACCCCACATATGAATACGGAGTGACCTTTGAGCGTGGCACCTGCGTGGAATATGGCGACCGGGCTCATGTTCTGATTTCAGGTACAGCCAGCATAGACAATCACGGAAGCGTGATGCACGTGGGTGACATCATAAGTCAGACCCATCGGATGTGGGAAAATGTGGAGACTCTGCTTCAGGAAGCAGGCACCACCTATGAAGACGTGATGCAGATAGTGGTCTATCTGCGTGATACAGCCGACTACCACCTGGTGAAACAGATGTTTGACAAGCGCTTTCCCAACATACCCACAGTCATAGCCCTGGCTCCCGTATGCCGTCCCACATGGCTTATAGAGATGGAGTGCATGGCTGTAAAGAAGAGAGACAACATTGGTTTCCCGAATTACTAAGACAACACCTTTCCTGCTCCTGGGTATAGCAGCCCTTGCCATAGCCCTTGCCACATTGGTGGAAGCCCTGCAGGGAACCCCCATGGCTCATGCCGTGGTATATGGTACCGCATGGTTTCGACTGCTGTGGTTTGCCGCTGCCGCCTCAGGTCTGCATCTCATATGCAGGTTACGTCTGTGGAAACGCTCCCTGGGCATCTTCTGTCTGCATCTGTCCCTACTGGTCATTCTGCTGGGAGCCCTGATTACCTCTGTTACCAGCCATCGAGGAACACTTCATCTGAGACAGGGAATACCCACCAACCAATATGTCGAGGGCAGGAACACCCATGCCCTACCCTTCATTCTCAGGCTCGACAGTTTCATCGTCCGATATTATCCAGGCACATCTGCGCCCCAGGATTACGTGAGCCTCATCACGTTACATCCCGAAGACCAGCAGATACAGATATCCATGAACCGCATAGGCCGGATTCGGGGTTATCGCCTTTACCAGAGTTCTTACGACGAGGATCTGCATGGCAGCATCCTATCGGTCACCTACGACCCCTGGGGTACGCCCGTCACCTATGCCGGATATGCACTTCTGGCATTATGCATCCTCATCACCTCTCTGCCCAGAAAGATACGGACCGGCAAGCGAGCGGCCCTTCTCTGTCTGGCATTCTTGACATGCCCGCAGATACAGGCTGAGTCCTCACTCCCCTGCATAAACCGAGAGAAGGCTGACGTGATGGAACGTGAACAGGTGGTTTGGAACGGACGCGTGGCTCCCATGGGCACGATGTGTCAGGAGTTTCTGCTCAAGGTATATGGCAAGCGGACGTATCAGGGAATGTCGGCCACGCAACTGGTGTGCAGCATGGCACTCTATCCTGATGAATGGTCAGGCGCTCCCCTCATCCGTGTGGCCCGAGGAGAGTATCGCACCCTGGCCAGTTATATCGACTATGGTTCCATGCCTCCATCGCTCAAGGATATGAATGAGGCTGATGGCAAGACGCAGGAGAAGGTGGGACTGATGCTCATGCTCATTCAGGGTACCCTCTTCAGCGAAGTGCCTGATGCCAATCATCGGCTCTCGCCTGCCAGAGTGAGTGCGGAATTGCTCTATAACCGTATCGACTGGACAATGCTCTGCATGATTACGTCCTTCATGCTGGCCCTGCTGCTTACCCTCTCCTTCCGCCGAGGCATGACATGGTGCGCCCCGGCAGCCAGCATGATACATGGAGCCTTGGCCCTGTTGCTCACCCTCCTTCTGTCTGCCCGATGGTATATATCTGGGCATATTCCCTTGAGCAACGGATACGAGACCATGCTCTTTGTGTCATTCTGCCTCATCGGAGGAACACTCCTATGGGGCCATCGCCGGCTGCAAGCCTTCGGTGCCTTGGCTGCAGCCTTCATGCTTCTGGTGGCTCATCTGGGAGAAATCAATCCGCAGATAACACCGCTCATGCCTGTTCTGCACAGTCCTTGGCTGAGCGCCCACGTGAGTATCATCATGATAAGTTATGCCCTGTTGGCACTCTCCCTGGTGGAACGAAGTCTGCTGCGCCCTGCCGTGATGTGTCTGGCTGCAGGAATCTTCCTGGGAGCCGTATGGGCCAACGTATCATGGGGAACCTATTGGAGCTGGGATCCTAAGGAAAGTTGGGCACTCGTGTGCCTCATCGTGTACAGCATCCCGCTCCACAAGGAGTCTCTCCCCTGGTTTCGCAAGGATTCCCATTACCGGATCTACTCCTTGCTGGCACTTGCCTGCCTGCTTATGACCTATTTTGGGGTCAACTATCTGTTGGGAGGCATGCACAGTTATGCTGGACAATAGTCATCACTCATCCTCAAGAGCAGAGGACCTGCTGAGCGAACTTTCATCCGGGAATCCCGCATGCCTGCAAACGAGGCTTACGATTGGCCCAAACACATGAGAAGTTTGACCCAATCTCAACCTCTGTTTGACCCAAACTCATAAACCATCTCTTCCCTGATTGTCATATCCGCATGACAATCTACCCTTCTAAAGCACAAAAGTATTAAAGAATGCTAATATTTTCTCAATCACCCCCCCTCAAACGATACGTGCAATAAGATAAATCTGTATCTTTGCAAGAAGGAAAGAGCGTTTGGATGGATTTCCGTGATGAGATGTATGCAAGCCACATCTACATCAGGATTGCTGCCTGAAGAACTAAAACTATTCATTTACATAAACTGTTTTTTAAAACAAAACTTATGAAAGCAAAACTACTTTCACTACTGACTGCCCTGTTGATTACAACAACGGCATTCGCCGAGGACGTCTATTACTGCCGAGGCGGACTGGTAGACGTGGGCGACTGGGCCCAAAATGACAAGTATCCTCTCACGAAGGGCGAGGATGGCATCTACTCAGGTGAGGTAAACTGCGTGGCACGTACTGACCTGTTTGAGCCATCAGGACTCGGATGGGGTAACCGCGTGGACCTGTTCTTTGACAAGAACAACAGCGGAACTACCTTTGCGAGTGCCACCGGCACAGGACGATTCATTACTCCAGGCCGTACCGATTGGATGCCTTTAGGGAGTGGTAATGGCAACCCGTTCCAATGTGGAGGAGGACGTTACATGGTATACCTTGACGTGGACAACATGCGTGTACGCTTTGAAGCCATCGAGCCTGCCTTCCTGGACGAAGTAATCGTGTACGGACAGGTAAAGGATTGCCGCTGGCAAGTACTGGGCGAGAATCCTGAGACAGGTGCCAAGGCACGCCTCAAGCATCAGGGAGACGGCATCTACACAGGACAGATTACCCTGGAAGAGAGCACCGACGGATATAGTGACTTCTGTGTTCGTGCCTGTTTCGCAGCCTCAAACAACGAAGGCCGATACAGCAGCAGCGTACCCAACCTGAAACTTCTCCCCGGTGTGAACTACGATTGTGACCGATACTATGGTGACCGCAACTGGCGCGTACCCGTAGGTACATATAATATCACCTTCGACATCAGCAAGCAGACCATCCGCATAAACACTCTGGATGATCCCGACCGTGTGGTAACACGCGCTTATGCAGAACTCGAAGTGGCTATTGCTCAGGCTGAAGAGCGCTTCCCTGGCATTGACCTCAGCAGCATCAAGAGCGTGCTTGAGAATAGTGAGAGCACCGACGAGCAACTCACAGAAGCCTATCAGAGACTGTCTGAAGTGCAACTGGCTCACCTGCTGAAACTGATGAATGATGCCAGCGAAGCCAATCCCGTGAATGCTTCCTACCTGATCAAGGGCGCAGAATGTACAGACGGCAGCGGATGGGGAGGTTCGTCGATGAGTTACAACAACGGTATCCTCTGCACCAACAACAAGGATTACAACACTCATCAGGAACTCACCTCACTTCCCAATGGCGTGTATCGCCTGAGCCTCAAGGGTACATCACGCTATGGTGCTGGCAGCATCTTCTACACTCAACCCACCAAACTGAGTCCCACTCAGCGCAACATCATGCTCTATGCAACAGCAACAGGAGTACGCACCAACAAGCCTTTCGGCGATATTCACGACACTCAGTATGGTTCTCTGGCCAGCGAAGGAGCCACCTCTGAAGCAGACTTCTGCGGCGCAGGCTGGTTCAGCCCTACTGATGTAAAGACAGCCAAGCTGTGGATGACCCAAGGCAGATACGAGGACAATCATGTGTATGCTTACGTCAGCGACGGAGTGATGACCATCGGACTCTCTCGTGAGAAGCATCAGGACGACGATATGCTCTTTGCCGACGATTGGGGACTTACCTATTATGGTGATGGAACAGAGGCTCTGGCTCTGATTGCCAATGATGTGGAAGAAAGCAATCCCGACTATCAGACCGCCATGGCACAAACCAGCGTGAAGGATGCTCTGGAAGCAGCCATCTCTCAAGCAAGAGAAGCCACCGATCTGACCGAGGCATACAAGGCATTGGTAGAGGCAAACGAAGCCCTGCGCAAGAGTATTGTGGCCTACGTTTCCTACCAGAAGAAGATTGAGAGCATCAAGGCACAACTGGCCGAGCAGACTGAACTGTCAGGACCTGCAGCCCTCTTGCTGAACAACTATCTGGAGGAAAACGCTGCTCCCAGCGACCAATACCCCAATGGTACTGCCAACTACATCATGGCCAACGGAACACTCAACGAGGATGAACTGGCCAAGGAAGAGATCTTTGCAGACAATCTCCTCAACAACGCACTCAAAGGCAATATCGTGCCTGGTACAGATATCACCTCTCTCCTTATCAATACCGACTGGACTCAGAAGGACTGGTCAGGATGGGATGTAGAGAAGACCGAGAACACTAATGCCTCCAGCAACTCCAGCGATGGTCCCGAGGGAATGAAAGTGGCCACATGGTACAACTGGGCATCCGGCACTATTACCCAGACTCTGGAAGGCATGCCCGATGGTATCTACGCATTCAGCTTCAATGGCTTTGAGCGTACAGGAAAAGCCGACCAGGTGCAGAGTGATGACGATATCAACACCTTTGCCATCGTGGGTGAGATGCGCACCCCCATCTTGGGCGTTTATGACGGAGCTCTCTCCATAAGCGAGGCTGTTGAAGGAGAAAACTGCGCCGGCGATGACTACATGACTGACGATGTTCGCTTCCCCGCATCTGCCAATGGTGCAAGCATAGCCTTCAAGGCAGGTCGCTATAGCCAGACTGCCTATGGAATGGCCAAGGACGGTGTCCTGACAATCGGCTGGATTAATGACGGATTCCCCAACTACTCAGAAGGATGGTTTGCCACAGGCGCCATCAAGGTGGTTTATCTGGGTGCATCAGAAGAGGCTGCCAACGCCATGGTTGAAGCAGCTCAGCTGCGAGGCGAGAATATCATGGCAAGCCCCATAGGCTTCCGCGAGGAGACACGATTCAACCTGGGAGAGAGCCTGGAGAGCAAAGCCGACAGTTATGAGGCAAAATGTGAGAAGGCCCTGAACATCAACAAGTATTGTAACGAAGCTCGCGATGCCGCTCCTCACTACTCTGCTCTGGAGACAGCCGTCTATTACTATTTCGAAAAGGCAAGTTACGCCAAGGAACATAATGGCATAAGCATCGATAGATTCAAGGCTATCGAAGAGGAAATCGGTACCGTGGAGGGTAACCTCATGCTGGGAACCTATACAAACAACGAGGCAGAGGAACTGGCCAAGGTGTACAACCAGAAGGCTCTGGACCTTGTACCCATTCAGGCTCGAGGCGGACTGGAAGGTGTAGGCAACTGGGCTTGGAACGAAGTATACCTGCTCTTCAAGAACGAGAATGGCATCTACGAGGGTAACATCAGCATGGTGAATGCCTCTGACCTGAGTGCTACCAACAGTTGGTGGGGCAACCGTGGTGACCTCTTCTTTGCCGATGATTACAATAACTATTATGTATCCATCGGCTCACCACAGGGATATATCGTTCCCTCTGACACAACCACCATGCGCATCCAGAAGAGAGCAGGCGGCGTGCAGAGTCCCTTCCAGCTGCAAGGCGGTAAGTATCACGTGATGCTTGACACAGAAAACCTCACCATCAAATTCAATTGCATCGAGGAATTCTGGATGGATAGCCTCTACTGCGTAGGAACCCTGAAGGACTTCAACTATTCAGAGCCCTACGATACCTGGAAAGAGAAAACCGGCATGTATCCCCTTATCCACAC
The DNA here is from genome assembly GCA_051890235.1 of Bacteroidaceae bacterium. GTDB lineage: Bacteria > Bacteroidota > Bacteroidia > Bacteroidales > Bacteroidaceae > Physcousia. The sequence continues at coordinate 9,605 of JBJFDX010000052.1, forward strand.
AGAACATGGTGTATATAAGGGCAAAGTGGTGGTTGAGGCTGAGAACGAAGACTCCGAACTGGGTCTGCTGGCCATTATGAGCAGTTATAACAGCGGAAAGAGCGAGGGCAGATACGCCTCTGCAGCAGGAACCGAACTGAAGCCTGCCGGACTCTATCAGGCACCTCGTGCCGGTACGACAACCAACGTGGAGAACAATTTCTTCAGATTGGCACCCGGAGAATGGATTGTAACCTTCGACATGAACAACAATACCATACGCATCAACACCCTTGACGACCCCGACGCTCAAGAGGGCGACCTGATAGAGGAAAGCATCACATGGTATGCTATCGGCGGTCTGGAAGGCGTAGGCAACTGGGCATGGACCGAAGAATATCCTCTTGTGAAGAACAAGGACGGCAAGTATGAAGGTCTAGTGAAGTTCTCCGACGAGGCTCTTGAACTCACCAACAAGCGCTGGGGTAACCGAAACGACCTCTTCTTCAGAAGCTCTCTGGGTATGTTCTACGGAGCAAGTTCCGACTTGAACAGCGACCAGAAGTTCATTACTCCTGCCAAGACAAAGCCCTTCACGCTGAACAGCCAGAACAACCAAGATGGCATCAACCCCTTCCAGGCTGTTGCAGGAACATACAGGATACAACTTGACGAGGACAACCTTACGATGAACTGCGAATGTGTGGAAGAGAAATGGCTGGATGCCGTGTACGTAAGAGGTACTCTGAAAGACTTCCGCTGGCAACATGCCGTACAGGAAGACAGCCTCAACGTGCTGCGTCACGTAGGTCATGGTGTTTATCAGGGAGTCATCACACTCGAGGAAGACAATAGCGTAACAAGCGGTAAGTTTGCCATCAAGACTGCCTTCGACGAGACAGGCTCAGAAGGTGTCTATTGCCCAGCCAAGGATGCAACGCCCATTGAAATAGATGGTGAGGCTGTTCCCGTATATCGCTGGAACGATAATGGCAAATGCCTCCTGGCTCCTATCGGAAAACTCTTTGTCATCTTCGATATGAACTATGGCTGGGTGAAGATTACCGATCCCGATAATCCCAACAGTATCGAGCAGTTTGGCCTCACCACTGTTCCCAAGAATACAGCAGTAGGCATCTACACGCTCGACGGACGCAAGGTATACAGCGGCATGAGCCAATGGAATACCGCCACGCCTGGCATCTACATCATGGTCAAGGATGGAGAAGCCAAGAAGGTTCTGATCAAATAAACTACAGACCTGACAGACAGAAGGGGGACGCAACATCTATGGTTCGCGTCCCCTTTCCCGTCGGAAGACTGACCTTGGTAAACCTGAATCAGTCATTAGCGCTATGATGAGTCGGGCTTTAGACTCCTCTTCGAGGATTTTTCTAAATAACTTATACATTTTCTGTGAGTTTTACAAGAATTCGCAAAGAAGAAAAGAAATTTATCGACCGTAAGAACCGCAGAACCTTTGGATTG
>JBJFDX010000053.1:0-2949 GCA_051890235.1 Bacteroidaceae bacterium
GGAGAAGTGTTTTATATTTCTGAAAGATATTTTCTCAATAACAAAAAGGAATGGACCTCAACAGGAGAATGGAAAGGTTCCGGTATAAGGATTCAAAAAGGCAAGTACTATAATATATCTCTATCGTACAACAATGCCACCGCAGACAGCACCTATATCTTACGTGTAATAGACGAGGATGGTAACATGCAGAAAAAGGTTTATCCTGCTTCTGTTGATACCAACTATGTTAAAAACGTAAGTAATGCAGAAATCAAAAGGCAAGTCAGAAGGCTGATTTATTTTGGGAATAGAGGTAATGGTAACAACACATATTGCGTTGCCAATATCGATGAGTGCCGCATATGGCGTAAGGCTCTTACCGATGCCGAATTGATGCGTAATTACAATCGAGTGCTGTCTGGTTCAGAGGAAGGACTCTGGGTGTACTACAAACTTGATGAAGGAATCAAAGACCAGAAAATTGCTTATGACTACTCGAAGACTGGAGGAACGTCGAACGGCAACCATGGTGCAATAGAGACCATGAGTGTATCTTCTATCGTACCGAACAAGGACCAGCTCTCCATCTGTGGCTTGACTGACCAGAACGGAAACTTTACCATCAGCGGCATTCCTTTCTCGGGCGATGGTACCACCTATTCCATCATTCCCTCAAAGGGTGTTCATTCCTTCTCTCCGTCTAAGTCAAGCAGATTTGTGAGCGGTTCGTCCTTAGTGTATAGCGGAGTGGACTTTACCGACGAATCTTCCTTCAAGGCAAGCGGTCAGGTACGCTATTCAGGTACCACCATTCCTGTGGAGGGCTGTACGGTGTATGTGGACGGACAGGCTGCCAGCATGAATGGCAATCTGGTACAGACCGATGAGAATGGTGAATTCCTGGTAAGTGTACCCATTGGCAATCATTATATTGAGGTCAAGAAGGATGGGCATACCTTTGTCAGCAATGGACGCTATCCTGCGGACGTGAACGGAGTGGGAACCACTGTGTTGTTCAATGAGGAGAAGCGTAATATCGCATTCTGGGATGCCACTCTGGTCAACTATACCGGACGTATCGTGGGTGGAACCGTTCAGAGTGAGAAGACCTTAGGATACAAGCAGAGTAAGAACAACATCGGTCGGGCAACACTCAAGTTGATGTATAAGGACAAAGGAGTTTTCAATGCTATGAAGGTGGAGAACGAAACCTCGGTTGCTTACTATCCCAACACATCAACCGTAGAAGTGGCTTCGCAGACCGATAACATCCAAAGCCATGCTTATCGCGGAGCTAACGAATTGTCGCAATATGTATTTATAACTACCGACAGTCTGACGGGTGAGTTCTCGGCCATGCTTCCCCCGCTGACTTATAATCTGGTGTCTGCGATTCTGGTGAATAAGGACAAGGATAATCCGAATGCAAACATAGACCTGATCTCAAAGTCTGTATCCAGAGAAATTGATCTGAGAGATGCTCTCGTCACTCAGAGTGATACCACGGTGGCGGATGACGGCGAGGAGTATGTATATGATTATCATACGGCATTGAAATATGCTTGGCGTTCGGATGCTTTCTTTGAGGTCACTCAGCAGGACTGCATAGAGGATGAGTTCGGTGTTGACAGTTGTGAGATAAATGACGAGATAGGCAAATTTAAGGTTGATGTTCGCAAGCGTGTCTTAGGTAGCAACAAGCAGGATTCCGTTGTGTACAACTATGGCTATCCTCTCTTTGTGTCACAGGACAAGTACACCTTCAACATCAGGGCGTATGAGAATTATGTCAACTATGACGTAATCATGGATGGCAAGCATCCTGTGGATGTGGTACCCTTGAGCGGGCTTCCTGTGACCATCAGTAACGCCCTCTCTGGTGATCAGGTTGTGTATATGAAGAATAATACAGCGGGAGGAACGCCTGGTGAGGTACACGAATTGAAGACAAACAGCATTGAACTTGACAGTCTGGGACAGTTCTCTTACACATGGATGGCAGGACTGCCTAATATCACATCTCCTTTCGTCAGAGGTGTTCAGTTCTACTATAACATCGATGGAGAAATGAAGGAATGGAGGGATGGCGGACTCAAGGCGGTCATTCTTGGATCTCTGCCCACGGGAAGCAACTTTGTGACCCAGGGGCCCGACCTTATTGATATGGTGTTGCGCGATCCTCCAGGGTCCTATTCAAGTGCCAGTTGGACCAAAGGAACCGTCAGCAGCCATTTCTCTTCCTATGCAAAGGTGTGGTCTTCTGAAGATAGGGCTGCCGTAACGCATAAGAATGGTCTTATAGTTGAATTTCAGATTGGCTCTTTAGGCTTTACGACATCACACGCAACAGAGGCAGAGAATGACGAAGAAATAGGTGTGACCTTTACTTCAACCGGGGAAAATGCAAATTCGTGGACAAGGACCGTCAGTGTAGAGAGGAGCATCTCCACATCCGCTGACCCTGAGTATGTGGGTGCCAACGGAGATATCTTCATCGGCTCATCCACAAATATTGTCTTCGGCAAGGCTGATGAGGTAGGTCTCTTCAGAGTAAAGGGAGAAGGCGATGTAGCCATCTTGGATGTGAATGCGGTAACCACCACGGGATTAACCTATGGTACGGAATTCCAGCACTCGGTTTCCCATATTGAGAATTATCTTCTGCCTAACCTGGAAATGCGGAGAAACAATTTGTTGGTGACGGTACCCAATGTGGACAGTTATATCAATGATACGGATCATGTGGTATATGTGACTTCACTCATGCCCGACGATCCTGAATTTGGTTCAGATAATGATGATGCCGAGGTGTGGGGAAGTGAAGCCACTGATCGTCCTTCGTCGGTCGGTAAATCCTACAGGATGGTACTGCCCAAGTCGGCTTCCAAGGACTCCTCTTCAATCTCCGTTGATTCTGTGATGTTCTACAACAGTTCCATCAAGAACTGGCTCAAGCATCTGGCATAC
>JBJFDX010000054.1:0-2943 GCA_051890235.1 Bacteroidaceae bacterium
CATCCGGGCGTGCACGGCCAAATGTATGTATGAACGACAACGAGGACAACAAAGACAACAAGGACATCATTTTTCATGGATGTGTACGGTAAACACTTTCCATGTGAATGAAATCAACGCCATAGGACCGGCACGCCCCGGAGGGGCAACACAACACAGCCCAGGGCAGAGCATGGTTTACCATGCGGCACCCTGGGTCAACGAACCGCAAGGGTGTGCGCCCTATAGGGGCAGCACAAACAAAAGGGGGTAACACCCCCAACATTTGGAATGGTGATTACATGCGCATGGAATGGGGGCTATGCCCCCTCATGATTGTGCTGCCCCTGTAGGGCGCACACCATCCGGCGGGCGTTACCCAGGGTGTCATTCGCTACGCTCATTTGCCCTGGGCTGTGTTGTGTTGCCCCTCCAGGGCGTGCTCCGCCAATCACGTTTCCATACGCACGAAACCAACGCCAATGAATGAATACGCCGTTTGCTCGCATTACAAACACACATATTTTAACATTAAACCGTTAACAATGTGTCCATTTATCTTCATTTACCGCTTCAACCTATCATAAAATAAAGAAAAAGTCATTACTTTGCATTCGTAAATAAATATTGAATGCAGTTATGAGCAAATCAACAATGGGAACAAAGCTTCCCAGAAAGCTTGAACAGAAGATGCAGACTGTTGGCGAACAAATCAAGCTGGCACGTTTACGTCGCAATCTCAGTGTGGCACAGGTTGCAGAGCGTGCGACCTGCTCTCCGCTTACAGTTGCCCGCATAGAGAAAGGTGCGCCGACTGTTGCTATTGGCATCTACCTGCGCGTACTCTACGCTTTGCAACTCGATGATGACATCTTGTTGTTGGCTCAGAAGGATGAGATGGGAAGAGCTTTGCAGGATCTCGCCCTGAAACATCGTGAACGTGCATCAAAAAAAGTATAAGCTATGCGTAGATTATACATATATGCAGATTTCGACTGGCTGGATGAGCCATTGTTAGTTGGCGAATTGGGCTATGAGTCTCTTCGCGGATCGGATTCCTATTCGTTTAAATACGATAATGATTGGCTTCGTCAGTATGGAGGTCTTTTCCTGAGTGCCGATATCAACAACTATCCAGGTCAGCAATATACACAGCCGGACAGAGATATCTTCGGCTGCTTTAGCGATGCTTTGCCTGACCGTTGGGGACTGTTGCTGCTCAACAGGCGAGAACAGATTCTTGCAACAGAGGAAAGAAGACCAGTCCGTAAGCTATCCTCTTTCGATTATCTCATGGGTATTGATGATTACTCACGTATGGGCGGTTTACGTTTCAAGGAATCGCCTGAGGGCGCGTTTATCAACTGTGAAAAGTCTCTCTGTATTCCTCTACTGACCGATATAAGAGCTTTGGTTGTTGCCTGTATGGAAATTGAGAAAAGTGAGGAGCTGAACCTGTTGCCCGAAAAGAAATGGCTGCTTCAACTCGTTCATCCTGGAACATCGCTTGGCGGTGCACGTCCGAAGGCCGGAGTCATGAATGATGAAGGTTGCCTTTGTGTCGCCAAGTTCCCATCGAGGAATGATGATTACGATGTTGGCCTTTGGGAGCATCATAGTCATTTGTTGGCAAAGGAAGCTGGCGTGGTTGCAGCTGAAACAAGCGTCATTGAGACAGGTGAGAAATACCATACTTTGCTTTCCCGGCGTTTCGACAGGACAGCTGACGGACAAAGAAAGCATTTTGCATCAGCCATGACCTTGCTGGGGTTGACAGATGGCTGTGATGCCAAGACTGGTAACGGCTATCTGGACATAGTGGACTTCATCTTGCAGAACTGCTGTGATGTGGAAGATAACCTGCGCCAGCTCTATCGTCGAGTGGCATTCAATATTGCCATCGGCAATAGCGACGACCATTTCCGCAATCATGGCTTCTTGCTCACTCCGAAAGGTTGGACACTCTCACCAGCTTATGATATGAATCCAACATTGAATGAATACCAGGCTTTGCTCATCAATTCCACAACCAACCGTGCAGACCTTCAGGTGCTCCTCGATTCATCAGAAGAGTACATGATAGGCAAGGGGGAAGCCGGACGAATCATCGATGAAGTGAAGGAGGGTGTGACGCATTGGAAGTCAATTGCCACTCGACTTGGTATTGCCAGGCGAGAAATGGACGTATTTGAGCAAGTGTATCAACGCTCGCTAAAATAAACGAAAAACTGTAGCAATATGTATGCGAGCCGCTCTTGACGGGTGGATGTGCTGATGCCCGGAGGTGTCATTCTTTTGTGCCGGTTTTTTGTTTTGTTAAAAATCGCCCAATCCAATGAGCAAATGCCAGATTTGCAGCCATAAATACTATGCCTGCAGATCCGCAAATAGTTATTTCCATTTTTCCCATTGAAATGCCAATAGTACATAGCACAAGGATTGCGTATGGCGCAAGGAGAAGAGAGGTGATGAGTCCCGGTACATATCCCCTAACCACGATAGCCTGGCAGATATGTATCAGCAGGTGGAATGAGAATGCTATGAAAAGGGCGTACCAGATATGGATGCTGTAATCTCCACCAGTAAGTGTATACCTCGCCATCGTGCAGGATGAAAGCGAGAGGAAATGAAATAGTAAGTAAAAATATGCTTAAAATGCTCATTTTCAGTGAGATGTAAGTGATGCTTATTTGGCAATGCAGGAAATGAAGTTGTTGATTATCAGATAGTTAGGCGTTAAATGATAGAAAAGTGCGAAAACTGCTCAAAATAATTTTAAAAATCGCATTTTCAACGTAATTGACATTTGTTAAGATGATAAATGCGTCAAGTAGGCCAAAAAGATGCGTTTACCCGGGTCGAATGACTCATGCTCCCCATGAAATACATATCCCAACTGATTGGACACACATTTGGTATTGCCGATCTTGACATCCACGTTGTAGTGGGAGTGTCCATATATCC
>JBJFDX010000055.1:0-2910 GCA_051890235.1 Bacteroidaceae bacterium
TTCCATGAATGCAATCACACCTGTATCAACTTGCAACTGCACATTGTCGGCATAGGTGGGATTTTTCTTGTTGCGCTTATATAGGTTTTCAAATGCCAGACGTTTGGCACTTCCCCTGGGTATAACCTCTGCTCCGAGGTAAAAGGTCATGGCAGCAATAATGGCAGAACTTATGATGTAGGGCCTCATGAGTCGTCCAAAACTCATTCCGGTACTTATCATGGCGATTATTTCGCTGTTGTCTGCCAGTTTGGTTGTGAAGAAGATAACGCTCAGGAATACGAAGAGTGCACTGAAGAGATTGGTAAAGTAAGGAATGAAATTGAAGTAATACTGGAATATGATGGCGTGCCATGTGGCATGGTTTGTGGTAAATTTGTCCACGTTTTCGTTAAAATCAAACACAACGGCAATGCTGATAATCAAGAATATGGAAAAGAAGTACGTTCCCAAAAACTTGGCTATCAGGTATCTGTCTATTCGTGTCAGAAATCTTCGTCTCATGCCTTGCCCTATTCTGTCTTCGTTACGCGCTATAAGCGTTGAGTCACGCGCTTTATCATTATATTCTTCCAGGTGCGGAAGTCTCCTGCCAGTATGTGCTTGCGTGTCTCGCCTGTCAACCAGAGGTAGAAGGAGAGATTGTGTATGGAGGCTATCTCCAGCGCAAGTAGTTCTTGTGCCTTGAAGAGATGGTGCATGTATGCCTTGGTGTACATGCGGTCAAGCGTACACGGGCCAAGAGGATCCAGTGGAGTGAAATCATCCTGCCACTTTCTGTTGCGGAGATTTATGATACCTTCTGATGTGAAGATCATGGCATTGCGCCCATTTCTTGTGGGCATGACGCAGTCAAACATGTCCACTCCTCTTTCTATGCCTTCCAGTAGGTTAGCAGGAGTTCCTACCCCCATGAGATATCGTGGCTTGTCTTTGGGCAGAATGGCATTGACCACTTCTATCATCTCATACATGACCTCTGCAGGTTCACCCACGGCCAGACCGCCAATGGCATTGCCATCACATCCCTTCTCTGCAACGTACTCTGCGCTCTGTATTCGCAGGTCACGATAGGTACATCCTTGTACTATGGGGAACAAACTCTGTTCGTATTCATATTTAGGAGTTGTTTCATTGAATCGTTTCAAGCACCTGTCAAGCCATCTATGTGTCAGTCCCAGGCTCTTCTTAGCATAGGAATATTCACTTGTTCCCGGTGGACATTCGTCGAGCGCCATCATTATGTCGGCTCCGATACTTCGTTCGATATCCATCACACGTTCGGGGGTAAATATGTGCTTGCTTCCGTCTATATGGCTACGGAAGGTGCATCCCTCTTCTGTCAGTTTTCTGATTCCTGTGAGTGAAAAGACTTGAAAGCCACCGCTATCCGTAAGTATGGGACCGTCCCAACTGTTGAAGCGATGCAATCCGCCTGCCTTCTCTAATATGTCTGTACCAGGCCTCAGGTAGAGATGATATGTGTTTCCTAATATGATTTGAGCTTTTACCTCTTCCTTAAGGTCACGCACAGATACACCCTTTACGCTGCCTACAGTTCCCACAGGCATGAATATGGGTGTCATTATCTGTCCATGTGCCGTCTGTATGATTCCTGCTCTGGCTTCCGACTCTGTGTCGGTATGTTGCAACTGGAATGTCATGCTTCTTTCTGGTTTTCTTTTTTCTCTTCGAGATGAAATACAACTGGGTTTTCCACCTTTTCCGGCAGTAATGCGATGTTCCACACATCGGTCACAGTCTTCACATAATGGAACTGTATTCCCTCCAGATAATTGTCGGGTATTTCCGTGATATCCTTAAGGTTGTCCTCACAGAGTATGATGTCTGTGATACCTGCACGTTTGGCTGCCAGAATCTTTTCTCTGATACCTCCCACGGGAAGCACCTTTCCACGTAAGGTGATTTCTCCTGTCATGGCTACTTTGTCGCGTACTCTGCGCTGTGTGATAGCACTGGCAATACTTGTAGCAATGGTTATACCTGCGCTGGGCCCGTCTTTAGGTACAGCACCTTCAGGCACATGGATGTGTATGTTGTAGTTGTCGAAGATGCGCATGTCGATTTCCAGATTGTCTGCATGTGACTTGATGTATTCAAGAGCCAGCATGGCGCTCTCCTTCATGACGTCTCCCAAGTTACCCGTAAGTGTCAGTTTGCCGCTCTTTCCCTGGCTGAGACTTGTCTCTATGAAGAGTATCTCGCCTCCCATACTTGTCCATGCCAGTCCTGTTACGATGCCTGCATCCTTGTTGTCCTGGTATTTATCGCGGTTGTAGGGCGGGTTGCCCAGTAACTTTTCCAAATTTGATGGGATAATGGTTTTGGGAAGTTCTTCTGTCTGTTCAAGTGCAACGTTCAGAGCCACTTTTCTCAGCAGTTTATCTATCTGCTTCCTCAGACCTCTCACTCCGCTTTCTCTTGTGTATTTTTCTATGATGACCTCCAGGGCCTCTTTTGACACCTTGGGTAGGCGTATACCGCTGAGTCCCATTTCCTCTTTTGCTTTGGGCAGGAGATGCCGGCGTGCAATCTCCATTTTTTCTTCTGTGATGTAGCCTCCCACATTGATCAGTTCCATTCGGTCGAGAAGTGGCCGGGGGATGGTATTGATATTATTGGCCGTGGCGATAAACATCACACGGCTGAGGTCATAATCCATGTCGAGGTAATTATCATGGAAGGTTTTGTTTTGCTCTGGGTCAAGTACTTCAAGCAGGGCCGATGAAGGATCTCCGTGAATGGTGTTCTCGGTCACTTTATCTATCTCGTCCAGAATGAATACGGGATTTGATGCTCCGGCTTTCTGGATTCCCTTGATGATGCGGCCAGGCATGGCACCTATGTAGGTACGTCTATGTCCGCATATTTCGCTTTCATCATGCATAC
>JBJFDX010000056.1:0-2900 GCA_051890235.1 Bacteroidaceae bacterium
TCGGAACGAAGTGGAGATGTGCCCGGATAAACACAAACACATAAGCATCTGCCTGGAAGGCAGTACGCCAGAGGACCGGACCTCACCACGCAACGAAATCTGTCCAGTCCGTCCAAATCTGTGTTTTAAAGGAAACTACTCTGTATATATTCCGTGGGGAATTATAGAATCAGTCCTGAGGCATCGGTGTCCCCACTAAATATCGGATGAGCCCTAATAACCTATTAGAGATAATACCAGGAATGACTTGCTCCTTATTATTTATGATAATTTCTTCCACACATCTTTTCATCAATATTCACCTTTCATCATATTATCAACCATTGTGGATAACTATATGGAAAACTCACCCTTGTTATTATTCAGTTTTCCACACTTTCAACACTCCAAATATAGAAAACAAGGATATCAACAATCACTCATATCTTATCCAATCACTCTAAACATACTCATCAAGAGTTATCATAGACAATAATCAGTATTACTTATTCATTTTCCATATTCACATACTGTTGTTCATAATATACTCATCCATCAACGTAAACCTAAAGTAAATCAGCAAATCATATACCCTTAATATATGATGATAACTGTGGAAAAAAGCGTAGATAACTACATATAAATAATCCTCCTTTTTTCACTCATCAAACCTATTAACATTATCAACTACCTATCATCATCAACAAAAGTTTTCTTCTTATTTAGAAAAAAGGAATAATAATAATGTTGTGTGAACAATCTCAATCCCGCATCCTCTCTGTATCTTCATGCAATATGATTTCTCAGATAAGAATAGAATATTTATAGAAAGAAGAATAATGTTTCATTAATGGAGAATATTTATTTTCTCATTTCTTATATAATGCAGACATTTGCAGAGGAGAAAGGAAAAATATAAAAATATAAAAATATAAAATAATAGGTATGGAAGACAGAACTTCACTAAACCGCCAACTGGCACAGATGCTCAAGGGCGGAGTAATCATGGATGTGACAACACCTGAGCAGGCAAGGATAGCCGAAGCAGCAGGTGCATGTGCTGTAATGGCATTGGAGCGTATTCCTGCTGACATACGTGCTGCCGGTGGTGTAAGCCGCATGAGTGATCCCAAGATGATCAAGGGCATACAGGAGGCTGTAAGTATTCCCGTGATGGCCAAGTGCCGTATTGGTCACTTTGCAGAGGCTCAGATTCTGGAGGCTATAGAGATTGACTATATAGATGAGAGCGAGGTGCTCAGTCCTGCTGATGACGTGTATCACATCAACAAGCGTGACTTCAAGGTACCATTTGTATGTGGTGCCAAGGATCTGGGCGAGGCTTTGCGTCGTATAGCAGAAGGTGCCACGATGATTCGTACCAAGGGAGAACCAGGAACAGGCGATGTGGTACAGGCTGTTCGTCACATGCGTATGATGCAGAGTGAAATCAGAAGGATTACCAGTTTGAATGCAGATGAGATTTACGAGGCTGCCAAACAACTGAGAGTTCCTGTGGATCTGGTACAGTATGTACACGATAATGGCAAGTTGCCTGTGGTAAACTTTGCCGCCGGTGGTGTGGCTACTCCTGCCGATGCTGCCTTGATGATGCAGTTGGGTGCTGAAGGCGTGTTTGTGGGCAGCGGTATCTTCAAGAGCGGTAATCCCGAGAAGCGTGCACAGGCTATCGTAAAGGCTGTTACCAACTATAACAATCCCAAGATGCTGGCCGAGCTGAGTGAGGATCTGGGTGAGGCTATGGTTGGTATCAACGAGCAGGAGATAGAACTCCTGATGGCAGAAAGAGGAAAATGAGGGTAGCTATACTGGCTCTGCAAGGAGCATTTGAAGAGCACAGGCAGGTGATAGAGCGCCTGGGAGAGGAATCTTTCCTGGTGCGTAACCAGAATGACTGGCGTCAGGATAAGCAGGCACTCATCATACCTGGAGGAGAGAGTACCACCATGACATGTATCATGAAGGACTTGAACATCTGGGAGGAACTTCGTCAAGATATTATCTCCGGTCTGCCTGTCTTGGGTACTTGTGCAGGTCTGATTATGCTCGACGGACAGCATCTGGCCACCATGGATATAGTGGCCAAGAGAAATGCCTATGGAAGACAGTTGGGAAGTTTTCACACCCAGGGAACATTCAAGGGATTGGGTACTGTACCCATGACCTTTATCCGAGCTCCTTACATATCTCAGGTGGGAAAGGATGTGGAGGTACTTGCTCAAGTGGATGGTCATGTGGTGGCTGCCCGGGAAGGTAATCAGTTGGTAACTGCTTTTCACCCGGAGTTGGATGAGGATACCAGAATCCATGAAATGCTGCTTCAGATGGCTGCAAATAGCGGAAAAAGCAATTGAAAATGCTCTTTGAAAGTAAAAGAATTGATTAGGGTTTTATTATAATGTGAAACGGGAGGGTGGAAAAAATGCTGCTCTCCTGTTTTTTTATTATATCTGCCTCTTGTGGAATTCAACAATTAACTATACCTTAGCATATCATTTTCAATAATAAAGGCATATTCCATGAGCAAGGCTATAACCGAAGAAACTCCTTTGTCAGAAAAAGATTGTTTCTATATGATGGATAGAGACAAGGAGGCTTTCACATATCCTCTGCATAAGCATGAGGCTATGGAACTCAACTTTGTGGAGCATTGTGATGGTGCCCGACGCGTAGTGGGGGACTCTATAGAGGTGCTTGGAAAATATGATTTGGTTCTGGTGGGAAGTGGTTTGGAGCATACGTGGGATCAATATGACTGCAAGAGTAATTCAATACATGAGATTACCATACAGTTTCCTCCCGACTTGCTTGGAGATCAGTTTCTGGCCAAGAATCAGTTGAGCAGTCTGAGAGCTCTTTTTCATAACGCAAAGAGAGGAATAGCTTTCGAACTGGATACT
>JBJFDX010000057.1:0-10791 GCA_051890235.1 Bacteroidaceae bacterium
ATAATAAGTGCCGAAACCAAACTCACTCATCTGCAGCCATACTTCGGTTGCTCCATTGACAGCACGAGTCACCTTAATCATATAATACTGATAAGCCGTTGTGCCATCAGCTTTATTGAAGGTAAAGTCCACACCATAAGAATTCTCGGTGGGAAGTAACTCGCTCTTACGTTCGTCTATGACTGTCCAGTCAGCTGACTCCACAGCCTCAGCATCCGATGCAAAGTTGGCAGCAGAGATAGTCCAGTCCTCCCAGTTACGATCAGGATATGACTTGGTATCGGTACCTGTCACCAAGAAATAATCTCGGGGAATAACGGGAGTGTTGGTCTTGAAGATGATGTATGCGTAAGGTACACCATCTACGAAACAGGTGTGTCCCATCTTGGACTTCACATTTCCGTCAACAAGTGAGGGATAACCTTCACCACCTGTTCCGCCTGTTCCACTCAAGGCTGTAATAGAAACAGCCGCACGCGCACTCTGTCCTGCCAGCAACATCACAATTGTGATGGCTAACGAAGAGGCAAAGCGCGAAAGAGTTAATTTTCGCTTCATTTTGGTTTTCATTTTTGTGTTAACATATGGTTTATTTTCTTTTCAATAGGTTTCTTAAGAAATCCGTCGTCAGATGTGATGCGCGGTCTGCGGAGGATGCATACTTACCTTGGAGGATTCCATACACTATCTCCCTTATCTGTTTTCGCAAGCGAAATCATTGCCATCAACATAGTCTCCTTGAATATACCGTTATTCTGAACTCTCTCATACGCAAGAACATGTCTTCCAAGCGAAAAATACCCCTGCGACCATACAAAGTTATAAAATGCTATTTTTTCAAAAACACATATATATACATTATTTTCCGAATATTAATGTTTTTTAACGCATAATTAACAGATTTCACATCATTTCGCCCATTTCTTTCCCTTGACAATCACAATTCTGCCCGCCTTATATGCCTCAGAAACAGAATTCCAGCGCCTTCCCCAAAGATCATATACCGCAGAAGAATCCGTTGAAGGCTTGTCTGTCACGACCTCCACGCCATCAGGAATCTGGGCATAATCAATCAAGAAATCATACGGAGTGAGACTCGTGGCACCCATGGTGAAGTCGTCCACACGCTCATCCAGCAATATCCATCCCTCGTCATCGGGCGAAGAAAGACACGTGCGACTGCCATACAATCGCCATGACGAGGGATTTCTTCCGCTATATATGTCGGTATCCGCTGCCGTATAGATGCGATAAGCGGCAGGACGAACCAGCATGCCTGCATCCATATACAAGTATGCCGTAGTCTTGAAGGGGCCACACCACTTGGTGGCAAGATTGTCGTCCACCACATTCTCGGGCATCTCATTACTGTAATACTCACCCGTGCTGGCATACATGCTGAGTGAAGGATGCTCGGACATATCTGAAGTCAGGAGGTCAAACTCAGAGAATTGAACCGCACTTCCGCTTTGGACGTCATCCACGGCAAGCAAATAATAGCGGAAACCAGGTATCTCATTTACCACATTCACCTGGCATTCAGCCATCTGACTGGTGTAATTGGGTGCCGAAGCCGTTATCACGCATTGGCCCAGGGAAATAGCCTTCACCCGTCCTGAAGCGTCCACGGTGGCCACTTGCTCGTCGCTACTCTTCCATTCCAGAGGTATTCCGCTCATGCTTCGGGGTGTAACCTTTACCGAAAGTTGGGTACTTTCGCCTTGCAGGACATTCAGTTCAGGAACAGACATGGCAAGTCCCGTGACCGCATGCAGAAGCGGATAATCACAACTGGTAAGGTTGGTGGATGGCAAGGGATTCTCGCCCACCTGCCGATCGATGACTGTCCATGATGCATGACTGGCATCCTTTGTGTAAGTATTGCTTCCACTCACAGTCCAGCAGAGTGGATTTCGGCCAGAATTTGAAGCAGCATCATTGGCTGTCCCTATCCTATATCCGAAGAGATCAATAGGCTCACCCGCATCAAAGAAGAAGGCCGCCTGTCCTGTGAAGGCCGAACAATACTTGGTACCTAAGTCGCCATCGGCCAGATTGGGCCAGTTCTCATGGCTGATGCTGCTTTCCTTACCCGAGTAAATCTGCACGTCAGGCAACTCTTCCAGATTCTCGTCGAGCAGGTCGAACTCAGCAAACTGAATGAGACTGCCACCCTGAACTGCAGTAACCTCGTACTTGTAATAGCGATACCTGGTCACGTCGGGATTGATATTGGTATAGAAGGAGCCATCCTTGTAGACCCACCCATGAGACAGGATAGGTACGGGATACAGGTCTCGCGCACGTACATTATTTATATTCTGTCTCCAGGGGGAATCTTCTCTTCCCTCTGACAGCGTGTAACAAAGAGAGCCATCCTGCACATCAGACTTGCGAACATGGGTAACGTGATAAGCATACGTGTCATAACAGTCATCCATTTGGCAGCTTCCTTCAGAGGCCGCGAACTCACACACGGGTTCCTCTCCGCGAAGAGAACCTGCATTATAGCAATATCGCATCTGCAGATTACCCTCCGACCATGCCACCATGGAGCTGGCTCGGGCAGAAGCCTTGACAGAACCCACATTATAGCAGTCTGTCAGACTGGCACTTGCTCCGGCACACACACGGGCAATCATCGAAGCCGCATTACTTCCGCTTGCTTCCACGGGAGCCTGATTGCCACAACGAGTCAGGGTGAGCGTGCCATCGTGTACCACTCCCACAAGGGCGCCCACATAATCGGTTCCTTTTACCGCAGAACGGGCACCCAGGAAGAGGTCGGTAATGGCGCAATCTCCTGCCACATGAGCAAAGAGCGCCACGGGAGATTCTCCCTCAAGGGTCAGTCCATCAATGGTGTGACCGCCTCCGTCAAACGTACCCGTATAGGGAGCTGTATCCGTTCCCATCGGTACAAAGAGGGAAGAGAATTCCGTTACGTCCACATCGTCCAGCAACTTGCCCTTGGCATCAGTCTCGCCCTCGGCCACAATCTGACTGAAGGTACACAAATCGAGCGGAGTGGATATCTGATACACCCCATTCTCTTGCTGCAAAGAGCCATAGTTGAGCTTGGCATCCATCCAAGCCACACGCCCACGGACATAATCTCTTACCACATCCACCTCGGCATCCCACGTGCCCCAGACACGAGGATTGCAATGAACCTGCTGGGTGAGATAAGGCCAGCGGATGAAGTTGAGTCTTTGACTCTGGTCGACAAGTGTACGCAAGGAATCGACATACTCACCTATATTGCTCTCCGTAAAGAGCGAATCCCTACGGAGTTGTGACCAGATGACCTGCAGTTGTGCCAGGGCATTAGGATCGGAAAGGACACGACTCACCAGAGTACCCCAGTTACCTGCCGAGCGAACCTTATAGGTCCACTCCTGCCGTTGGTTGCCTGGGTATACGTTATAGTCGTTGTCGAGTGCCAGGTCATTATCCCACACGGGTCCTGTATAAATCAGACTGTCAGAGCGTTGCTTGTACATAAACACCTGCCATATCATGTCGGTATTCCCGTTAAACTCACAAGCAAGGAAATATCGGAGGAAAGTGTTGAGGTCAAGCATCCTTCTATAACCCGTATGAGCATCAGTATAGTCAGGTGCAAAGACGCGATCCTCCATAGCATTGAAGTAATTGCGTATGTAATTGAATTGCTCAGGCTGAATATCCTTCTCATCCGGGTCATTTACTGAGATGGGATTGCCATGACCGGAAGTAAAGTTGACAGGATCCTGACTGGCATACCCATTCATCTCTATCAGATAACCTCCTGTGATAGAGACCGAATCGGTACACGTATCATCCATCTCGGCTATGTTGATGCGCTCCTTGTCGAGCCCCACATAATCGGTAAGCTGGTAGCAACCGCGATAATCTCCATTCAGAATCACATCCACGCAACGGCACCAGGGAGTGAAAGGCATGCCCACTCGGCGGCTCACCTCATAGGCCACATTATTGCGCATGAGTGTCTTGTCGCCATAATTGTTGATGAGAGTCCACTTTTTGGCCTTGGCCGGCGATTCGTCACGAGGTGAGCCATGCAGCATGTGATGACTCTTGCCGTCGTTGAACTTGATGCGATAAGGCTTGTTTTCATGAGTGGCCGAGAAATTTCCACGTACGCGTGTCAGGATAGGATACTCCTGAATGAGTGTACCATCCTCGTAAGTTATCGTGATATAGGACTCAAAGTCCTGTCCCTTCTGCTGAGGTACGGCATCATCCACCACATGAATGCTCACGGTAGGAAGGCAAGTCACCTGATAGAAATGAGAATCATCGCCCTGACCCTCATGTCCATAGAAAGCCAGTTCGGCCACGTTACAATACGAACCGGCAGAGCCTACGTAACGAACATATCGGAATCCTCGGCTCACCTGCACGTCCACACTTGTGGAAATCCCTTGAGCAGGCGTCTCGCCAATGAGATACAAGGGGACAGCATCGAGGAAATCTGGTCGATTGGCTCCCTCGAAGAGAGAGAGAAGCATGCGGTCAGCTCCCGTAGAACCATTCCCCCGAGGCGTGAAGGCAATACGGGTAATGACGTGTGGTTTGCCCAAATCGAGGCCCACCCATTGAAAATCAGCACTACTGGCAGAATAATAGGTGGAAGGATCTCCGTCGAAAGCTAAAGAAGCAGACGAGGAAGACTCCTTGCTGATAACACTTCCCTGCAGCAAAGACTCCGCTTCCTGCGCATGTATCATCTCTGTTCCACCCACAAAAAGGACGGCCAGAATTATAAAAGATTTACCAAATAAATTCATTAGGTAATTATATATCACGTACTTCGGGATACTCGCCTGCGAATACAAGGAATCGAGCGCCCATGAAACTTCCAATCCGTACAAAGTTACGAAAATCTCCGAACATGCATAACTCCAGTCCTTTTTTTTCGAAAGAAAAGGAACACATTCCGCCCCAGGACACCTGTTCAGGCCCTCTGAGAGGATTGCTGAATGAGCCCCGCATGACGCTTACACACCTTCGGCATGAATTCGGAATGCCTCTTGAATCAAACTCGTCACAAAAGGCTGTTTACGTTTGCGTCAAACACGACCCGAGTTTGCATTAAACACATCATGAGTTTGACCCAAACACCTCCCCACTTACCGGTCACCCCCTCGTGAGCATTCATAACCTCTTCTGACTGGAGAAACGGGAGAGGAAAGGAAAACAAGCGAAAGAGCATCTGTCCAAAGGATAACTCACCTCAACTCTACCGCACAAAATTTCCAATAAGACATGCACACAAATCAGCAGGAAAAATTTGGCCTGCCTATGGTTTTTTCTTATTTTTGCACAGAACATCACAAAACTAAGAACACAAACAATGAAAGGCATAGTACTGGCAGGGGGATCAGGCACAAGGCTTTACCCCATCACAAAGGGCATAAGCAAGCAGTTGATGCCCATCTATGACAAACCCATGATTTATTATCCCGTGAGCGTACTCATGCAAGCGGGCATCAGAGATATCCTGATTATCAGTACACCCTTCGACCTGCCCGGATTTCAAAGACTGTTGGGCGACGGCAGCGACATAGGCGTGCGCTTTACCTATGCCGAGCAGCCCAGTCCCGATGGCTTGGCTCAGGCATTCACCATCGGAGCAGACTTCATAGGAGAGGATAGCGTGTGCCTGGTGCTGGGCGACAACATCTTCCAGGGCAACGGATTCCGTGCCATGCTCACCGAAGCCGTACGCACAGCCGAAGAGGAAAATAAGGCCACCGTGTTCGGTTACTGGGTGAAAGACCCCGAGCGATATGGCGTGGCAGAGTTTGACGGCAACAACAACTGTATCTCCATAGAAGAGAAACCCGAGCACCCACGCAGCAACTATGCCGTGGTGGGACTCTACTTCTATCCCAACAAAGTGGTCTCCGTGGCTCGCGACATCAAACCAAGCGCCCGAGGAGAATACGAGATTACCACCGTGAACCAGCAATTCCTGCAGGATGGAGAACTGAAAGTGCAGACTCTGGGGCACGGTTTTGCATGGCTCGACACAGGCACCCACGACTCACTCTCCGAAGCAAGTACCTACATCGAAGTGCTGGAAAAGAGGCAAGGACTCAAGATTGGATGCCTGGAAGGTATTGCTTACCGAAGCGGATGGATTACAGAAGAGCAGATGCGCAAGCTGGCTCAGCCCATGCTCAAGAACCAATACGGACAATATCTGCTGCAGGTCATCGAAGAAGTAAAGAGATACGGCAGACACAACCAAGACTAATATTTGTACCAAACAGAGGGGAGGACACACACCATGAACATACTGGTAACCGGAGCCAACGGGCAACTTGGCAGGGAAATGAGACTGACGGCACAGGAAAGCCGACATCACTACCTGTTTACCGACGCCATGCCCGCAGAAGGACTGGACACAATACTGCTGGATATCACAGACCGGGCAGCCGTGGAAAGCATCGTCAAGAGTGAACAGGTGGAAGCAATCGTCAACTGTGCAGCCTGGACCAACGTGGATGCATGCGAAACAGATTCCGTACTTGCCGCCACAGCCGAGCGTGTCAACGCCTTGGCACCAGCCATCCTGGCGCAAGCCATGCGTGAAGTAAACGGACTACTGGTACACATCAGCACCGATTACGTCTTCGGACTGGAACCATACAACACCCCATGCTCCGAGGACCAGAAAGGCACGCCGACAGGAGTATACGGACATTCGAAACTGCGCGGAGAGCAAGCCATACGCAACTCGGGAGTGGATCACCTCATCCTGCGAACAGCCTGGCTCTATAGCGAATACGGAAAGAACTTCTGCCGCACCATGCTCAAGCTCACGGCTGAGAAACCTCAAATCAACGTGGTCTTCGATCAAACGGGAACACCCACTTATGCACTTGACCTCGCGCAAGCCATCACCACCATTCTCGACCAGGAATCGTGGAGAGGAAACACAGGCACCTACCACTATAGCAACGAAGGCGTGTGCAGCTGGTATGACTTTGCTATGACTATCCGCAAGATGGCAGGACACGAATCGTGTCATATCAACCCCTGCCATAGCGACGAATATCCCTCGCCAGTCAAGCGCCCAGCCTACTCCGTACTGGACAAGACAAAGTTCAAGCAAACTTTCCACATCACAATTCCCTACTGGGCAGAGTCACTTCTGAAGTGTATCAACAACATCCAAGCAAACAAATAATACTATATATATAATATGAATAGGACTATCATCATCACAGGTGGCGCAGGATTCATAGGAAGTCATGTGGTACGCCTCTTCGTGAACAAATATGCCGACTATAAGATTATCTGCCTCGACAAACTGACTTACGCCGGCAATCTGGCCAACTTGTCGGATGTGGAGATGCGCACCAACTACCAATTCGTACGCATGGACATCTGTGATTATGAAGGAGTGAGCCGCCTGATGAGGGAACAACACGTGGACGGCATCATCCATCTGGCAGCCGAAAGTCATGTGGACAGAAGCATCAAGGACCCCTTTACCTTTGCACGCACAAACGTGATGGGCACTCTCTCACTCCTGCAGGCCGCCAGGGAATATTGGGAAAGTCTGCCCGAGAAATACGAAGGAAAGAGATTTTACCACATAAGTACCGATGAGGTATATGGAGCTCTGGAGATGAATCGGCCTGAAGGCATAGAACCGCCCTACACGACGGCGGCAAGCAGCACCCAGCATCACTTGGCATATGGAGACGAATTCTTCCGCGAAGACACTTCCTATCGCCCACACAGCCCCTATTCGGCATCCAAAGCCAGTTCGGATCACTTCGTGCGTGCCTATCATGA
Source organism: Bacteroidaceae bacterium (assembly GCA_051890235.1). GTDB lineage: Bacteria > Bacteroidota > Bacteroidia > Bacteroidales > Bacteroidaceae > Physcousia. The sequence goes on from JBJFDX010000057.1 coordinate 7,816, forward strand.
TACCTACGGCATGCCCACCATCGTGACCAATTGCTCCAACAATTACGGTCCCTACCAGTTCCCCGAGAAGCTTATTCCCCTATTCATCAACAACATACGACACAGGAAACCTCTGCCCGTATATGGCAAGGGCGAGAATATCCGCGACTGGCTCTACGTGGAAGACCACGCACGAGCCATTGACCTCATCTTCCATCAGGGGCGTGTGGCTGAGACTTACAACATCGGAGGCTTCAACGAATGGAAGAATATCGACATCATCAAAGTCATCATCAATACCGTAGACCGCCTGTTGGGACGACCGGAAGGAGCCGACATGGACCTCATCACCTACGTAACCGACCGTCCAGGACACGATGCACGTTATGCCATCGACAGCACAAAACTGCAGCAAGAACTGGGATGGGAGCCAAGCCTGCAGTTTGAAGAAGGAATCGAAAAGACCGTTCGCTGGTACTTGGACAACCAGGAGTGGCTTGACAATATCACATCAGGAGAATACGAGAAATACTACCAAAGCATGTACGCAGGGCGATAACAAGCCCTGCGTGCATGCAAACATTCATTTTGCAGGAGTCTCTCTCCGAAAGCCAGAGAAGCCAACTCAGAGAGGCCTTACGACATCGGCAAAAACATCAGCAAACAAAACATACTAAACAAGACAGAAGAAACAAAAGCGCAAGAATCATCATGACAAGGAAATTATACCATATTCTCATCATATTGATTTGCAACAGCATAGCAGTTTTAGCACAAGACAATACGAGCAAAATGCCCACCACTCTGGAAGGTTGGGCCGACAGAGCCGCCCGCTTTGGTAAAGCTATCCCTCAAGAGCAGGTTTTCGTTCACATGGACAACAACTGCTACTTCCTGGGAGACACCATCTATTACAAAGCATACGTACAACGGTCTGACTCCAGGAAGCCCAGCGGAATAAGTGGCGTACTCTATGCCGACCTGTACAATCAGGACGGATATCTGGTGGAACGTCAGCAAGTGGAGATGAAGAACGGCCAATGCCATGGCTCATTTCTCCTGCCTGATACACTTTATAGCGGCTTTTATGAACTGAGAGCCTATACACGCTGGATGCTTAACTGGGGCATTACCGACCATCCGCACACAAAACTGGCCGAACAATGGTTCGTGAGACGCAATTATGCGCAGGACTATTATATTGATTATGAGAAACTCTACAGCAGAACCTTCGCCGTATACGATAAGCCCAAGGTGGAAGGCTCATTTGAACACAACATGACCCTGCGTCCTTTGAGGAAAAGAATAAGCACCAAGGGAGATTCTCCCGACCTGGTTCTGACCCTCTATCCTGAAGGAGGAAACCTGGTGGCAGGAGTATCCTGCCGAGTAGCCTGGGAAGGTGCTACCGATGAAGGACTGCACAAGGATGGAAATCTGGTGGTGACAGACACCAACGGCAAGCAGGTGGCGGCCTCGAAGACTGAAAATAGGGGCCGTGGAACATTCACTTTCGTGCCTCTGGAGGGCATGACCTATACGGCACAATTCACTTCCGGAGAACAAGAAGTGAAAGTCAAACTGCCCAAGGTACAGAACGACGGATGTGCCATACAAGTAGATCAGGCCGATGGGAAAATCAACATTCATCTGGCTTGCGCAGGACTGGCATCCCAAGACGCACTGGGTATGACGGTAATGTGCCAAGGAGTACAACAGGACTTCAGGGAACTGGAATCGGGAAAAGAGCATACCATCAGCCTCAACAGCCAGTCTTTGCGTACGGGCGTGAATCAGGTAACCATCTTCGACAACAAAGGAATCATCTGGGCAGACCGGCTCTTCTTTGTCAAGAACGGAGAGACAAGCGCAGGAAACACTCTCTCATTCACCGGACTAAGTAAAGATGGAAGCGAGCCCTTTGCTCCCGTGGAAGTCCAAATCAAGGGAGGAGTGCCAGGAAGCAACGTGAGTGTGGCCGTAAGGGATGCTGCCCACACAGAATATCTGTATGACAACAACAACATCATGACGGAAATGCTTCTCTGCAGTCAGGTAAAGGGATTCATCGAAAACCCAAGATATTTCTTCGAGAAAGATGATGCAGAACACCAAAGAGCACTCGACCTCCTGCTCATGATACAAGGATGGAGAAGGTACGACTGGAGCAGCATGGCCATCCCAGGCGTATTCGAATTGCTGCATCAGCCCGAACGAACACCCCTGATGACAGGTACGGTAAACAAATACGAAGCCTCTACCGTACTGACAGAACTGGAGGATAAGGTCAACAAAATGGCAGAGAAAGATATGTTGACAGCAAGCGAACGGGAAGCCATGAAGGGGGATAAGAGCTTGCGTAACAGCGTGGCCGAGAATGTCAACGGAGACAAGATCAAGGATGTAAGGGAGGAAATGGATAAGTTTGGCAAGGAAAGTGAGAACCAGCAACGCCATAACGACGCCCCATCTGCAAGAAATATACATGGGAGATACTGGAGCACAACCACCAAGCAAAAAAAACCTGTGCTTGTTCATGCCGAGTTTACCAAAGCTGGTTCTGAGCAGGCCGTCTCTGGCGACATGCTTACCAAGAACTCTCGATTCAGCATCCAGAGCCCACGCTTCTTCGAAGGATGCAACTTCCACCTGGCTGCTGCCGACACATCACATTGGGGACAGGAGAAATTTGACAAGCATATATGGGTTGGAAGTAGCGAAGATATGAACGGAGAGATCAACTATCCTGACTATTATGTCAAACTCGACCAGTACAACCCACGCTTCGTGAAGCCCTACACCTGGTATCAGAAGCATCTGGCCGAAGCTCCCAAAGGAACAGCACTCAATGAAGATTGGATTTATGACGACGCACGAATGCTGCAGACAGTTACCGTAACAGCCAAGAAGAACTCCTACACACGCTTTGATGCCAAAAAGCCTGCCTATGTGGTAGATGCATATGATGCCTTCAACGCTATATCTGATGCAGGGCTA
>JBJFDX010000058.1:0-2892 GCA_051890235.1 Bacteroidaceae bacterium
GCATAAGCGTCATCAGCCTTCATTTCACCCTCATTGGGATAAAGAAGCATGGTGGCTCTTCCGGGTTCCTTATTGATACCGAAGATAGTTTCGTTTTCCCAGTCATTCTTGCTTTTCTTCAGATTGGTCTGATTGGAGATTTTGAGATTGGTCTTTATCAGTTTCCATCTTACTGAGGCATCCTGGTTGTCGGCCTTAACCTGCCATACATGTCCTCCGGGCTGGCAGTTATCATTATACCCAAGCTTCAGTCCGCCCGCGGCACAAACAAGTACGTAAGTATCTTCTCCAACAGATTCCAATTTCCATTGCTGGTTGGGATTGTCGGGATTAACGTCCCAGGTGCATGTCTCGCCAGGATTCTTCCCATTGTTGCCATTGTCAAGAGCCATTTGTGTTTGAGGATTCACAAGAACATAATGCCCATCCCGACCGCTCTTGATTAAATTCCAAACCTGGAATCCAGACTTCTTGTTAACAGGATTAAAAGTAATCACGCTTCCCGTACACTCAAGAGCCATGCCGTCATTTATCTCCAGGCGATAACCCTGTGTGGGAGAAAAGTCTTGAGCTGACAGATAACTGCAGGGAGCAAGTACACACATCAGCATCAAAATCATTTTGATTGTTCTCATAATATGGTTATTTAATAGGTGAAAGTTGTAATTCCGTAGGCAAAGATAAAGCAATCCGTACTCATAAATTCAGGTGTAACCTGAAAATTATGATGAGAAACTACTTATTCTTATACAAAGATAATGCAATCTGAGCGTAGGAAATCAAGTTTGAATGAAAATTGTGTCTGGTTGGAGTTTATTTTACCTAAGGAAAATGTTTTTTCCTTCAAAAGCATTATCTTTGCTTTGAAATAGACAAATATATCAATATAGAAAGGAGAAAATTATGATTAGAGTGAATTGTTTCTTCCGCGCAAAGGAAGGTGAATACCAGCGTGGTCTTGAGGCTGCAATAGCTTTGGTGGCAAAGTCTCAGGCTCATCAGGGATGTGTTTCATATGATGCTTTTGAGAGTGCTACCCGTGCCGATGTGTTTGCTATTGTAGAGACCTGGGAATCTCAGGCTTTACTGGATGCTCACATGCAGACACCTGAGTTTGCTGAATATGTTGGCATCATGCAGGAGTGTGGAGAACTGAAGGTGGAAATCATGGAGAAGTAACTTTCCTAACCACTTCGATTATTCTTATCCCACAAGAGGAGGCAGAATCTTACCGGCAAACCAAGGTAGGTTTCTGTCTCCTTTCTTTATATTCTATAAGTTGTTTTTGCAGAATTTGCAGCTGATTATAATCCGCCGATAAATTGTTTAAGCCATTCCTTAGGCAGATTTCTTCTTTGGGCATAATCATATAACTGGTCATCTCCTATCTTCCCTACGGAAAAATGTCGGGTTGCAGGATGTGCAAAAATGAATCCGCTGGTACTTGCGTGTGGTTGCATGGCTCCTGTCTCGGTCAGATTGATTCCCAGGGATTTCATATCTATCAATTCATCTATCAGGAAATTGATACTTTGATCAGGCAAAGAAGGATATCCCACAGCAGGTCGTTTGCCTTGATATTTTTCTTGAAACAATTCTTCCAGGGTAAGATTCTCATCAGGAGCAAAGCCCCACCATTCACGTCTTGTCTGTAAATGTCCCAGTTCGGCTGTTGCCTCAGCCAGTCGGTCTGAAAGCGTTTGGGCCAGCAAATGCCTGTATTCATCCTCGGGAAACGAATGTTCCAAATCTGCATCAACTGTAGAAGCGAAGAGCCCTACTCTGTCAGCGATACCTTGATTACGTGGACGAAGGAAATCAGAAAGGCAAAGACAAGGCTGACCTTCCTCGACAGATTGCTGACGGAGCAAGGGAATACTACGATTCAGTTCAGGAAGATAGATGTCATCTCCATCACCATAAGCTTCCAAAAGGCGAACGCGGAAATGTGTTTGTGCCATCTGATGACTCCATTCCTGCAGGAGTTTACGTGCATCCTGCAAGAGTGTGTTGGCCTCGCGGGCTTTTCCTTGTTCCGATTCAGGCAAAGACGATATCCATACCGTCCTGCATCCCTCGCAATCATGTACCTTCGTGATTTCTGCAAAACGAAAAGGAAATCCCCATGCATGCAAGAAATACCCCCAATGGATGTAGGGGATGACCTGGCTTATAAGATAATTTTGAGGGTAGATCATTGGTCAGGATTCTCCACAAACCCTTGGTATTCCAGAGGAAGACTCTTCATGATGGTGGAATAACTCTCACTCATCACCTGTTTGATGGCCTCAGGGCCTTGTCCTGGCTGCTGAATGGGCTTGTGAATGACCAAACGAAGAGGATGCCATGTAAGGAAATTGAATCCCTTCTGCCGCGGTAACACATCAAATGTTCCGTCAATGGTAACAGGGACAACAGGTAACTGCAACTCGTCAGCAAGCTGGAAAGCGCCGCGACGGAATATGCCCATATGTCCGGTAAACGTGCGCGCTCCTTCAGGAAAAACCACCAGACTGGTGCCTCCACGAAGAACTCTACGTGCCTGGTCATAGGTTCTTTGGATGCTCTTGGGACCACTCTTGTCCACAAAAATATGACCTGCACTCTCACAAGCCTTACCTACCAAAACCATCTTTCGAAGTTGCTTTTTCATCATCCATCTGAAATGACGGTTGAGGAAACCATATACGAGGAAGATATCATATGGACCTTGATGGTTGGCCACAAAAACGTAGGATTGCTTGTCATCTATATTCTCTCTTCCTTCCACACGAACAGGCAAAAGCATGACCAGGCACATCAGTTTTCCCCAGACATGTGCTGGCCAATACCCCCAAAAGGTTGCTCGTCCGATGGTGCAGCCGATGATGGTAAACAGGCAGGTAAATATAG
>JBJFDX010000059.1:0-10731 GCA_051890235.1 Bacteroidaceae bacterium
TCCATGAAGAGGAATAATACCGAGAAGAGCATGAAGGGGAAAAAGGCTTCATACCGCTTGGAGTATTTCTTAACGTTCATCTTCGTCTTCTCCAGCTTGTCAATCTGCTGGTAAACCTCGCGCAACTTGCTTGTGCTTCCTGCCCGGTAGAATTCTCCGTCAGTCTTGGCTGCTATGGCAGTAAGTGTCTTGGTATCAATCTCTACGGGGATGTTCTGATAAACAATCTGTCCGCCCACTCTGAAGGGGTAGGGAGCATTTCCGTTGCTTCCTACTCCGATGGTATAGACTCTGATGCCGAAACTCTTGGCTATATCTGCAGCCGTATTGGGACTTATCTGTCCACAGTTGTTTGTTCCGTCGGTCAGCAGGATGATTACCTTACTCTTGGCTTTGCTGTCCTTCAGGCGGGTGACGGCATTGGCGATACCCATGCCGATGGCTGTTCCGTCAGAGATAAGTCCGCGCTCAGCCATGTCCACTCTCATGCCGTTGAGCAGATTGAGCAGCACGGCATGATCGACAGTCATGGGACATTGGGTGTAGGCTTCTCCTGCAAAGAGTGTGAGTCCGATGTTGTCATTGGGGCGACCGTTGATAAACTCCATGGCCACTTGCTTGGCTGCTTCTATTCGGTTGGGTTTCAGGTCCTCGGCCAACATACTGGTACTCACGTCCATGCAAAGCATGATGTCGATACCTTCTATGTTCTTTGTACTCCAGTTGTCTGTTGTCTGGGGGCGTGCCAGGGCTATGATGGCCAAGGCCAGACATGCGAGCCTGCAAATGAAAGGCAGGTGGATAAGCCTTTGCCTGAATGACTTGTGACGGTGTATGAATGGTGCTATTGTGCTGACCGACATGCTGGGTGCCTGCTTGAGATGGCAGAGCAGATACCATGCCACGTAGGGTATCAGCAGTAATAGCAGAAAGAGATATTCTGAATTGGAAAATGTCATAATCTTATTCTTCTCTACCTTCTGTTTGGATTTACATCAGCAGATCGACTGCACGCCATACGGCATATACCATCAGGGCGATAGATGCTGCCACCAAGAGTGCTGCTGCTATCTGCATGCCGCGCACCTGGTTCATGCGTTTCTGGTCGGTCTCTTTGATAATCTCTGGTTCGGGCTTTGCATTCGGGTCTTCCTCTTGCTTGGTCTGGTTGATGTATTCCACGGCAGCCACCAGATTGGCATCATTCTCATTGATGAGTGTGGTATATTTGGCAAACTTCACCAGGTCGGCCGTGTTGAAGATGTCCCTCAGTTCGCGAAGTGACTCTTCGTCGTTCTCCTGCATGAGCCTGTAGATGATTTCTCGCGAGGTCATCTCCATGGCGCTGAATCCATATCGGCTTTGTATATAGGTGCGCAGGGTATTGGTCAGCTGGGTATAGTATTCCTTGCTGTCGCCATCAGCCAGGGAGCGGTTGCTCTTGATACGTTCGATTTCGTTGATGGCCACTTGATGGGGTGGCAGACGTTTCTTGCGATGAATGATGCGTACAATGGGTTTTCCTTTACGCGCGCGATCATATAATATATATGCAACTATGAGCAGGAGAACAAAGAGGAATGAGCACCAGATGGCTCCTTGCCAGTCTTCCCAACTGAACTCAGGCTCCATGTATCCATAGGGAGGAAAGAACTGGTCGAGATGCAGGGTGTCGAGAGGTTCCACGGGATAAACCTTCAGGGCCAGATGCTTGGTCTTGTATACCTTGCCATCCACGGTAATCTCGAATGGTGGCAGGTAATAGAAGGCGGAGTCCCATGCTGTCACTACAAGTTGTTGTGTGACTTCCATGCGCTTGCCTTCGTTGAGCAGGGTGGTATCGGGTCTGCTCAGGGAGATTATCTCCACGTTGGGCACCAGTTCCTCTCCCACCTTCATCTGTGGCATCTGCAGTTTCTGTCCTTTGTTGCAGGTCACGTCCAGGGTGATACCTGTCTGTTCTCCGATAGCCAGCTCCAGGGAGTCTATCTTGGCGCTGACCTCTACTTGTGCGCTCAGGGGCATGACAGAGGCGCACAGGAGCATGATTATGGATAATGTCTTGTTCCTTAAGGATAGATATCTGTTCATCATCAGTTTCTTTTGGCAAAGAGTGACATGAGGGCAGACACGTAATCTCCGTCGGTACGGATGCTTACGGCATCCACGTTGCTTCGGTTGAATGTGTCGGCAAGTCTCTCCTTTTGATTCTTCCACCATAGGGCGTGCTCGCGTCTTACTTGCTTGCTGCTTGTATCCACGATGATTTCCTGCCCTGTCTCGTTGTCCTTCATCTTCATCAAGCCTACGTTGGGCAATTCCGCCAGTCGCCGGTCATAGACCTGTATGGCCACGATGTCGTGCTTGCGGTTGGCTATGGTCAAGGTTTGTCGGAAATCGTTCTTGTCCAGGAAGTCACTCAACAGGAAGGCGGTACATCTGCGCTTGATGACTCGTGTGAGGTACTCGATGGCTCCTCGTATGTCGGTACGCTGACTTTCTGGTTTGAAGTCCAGCAGTTCCCTGATGATGTACAGGATGTGTTTCCTGCCTTTCTTCGGGGGGATGAACTTCTCGATTTTGTCGGAGAAGAAGATGACGCCTATCTTGTCATTGTTCTGGATGGCGGAGAAGGCCAGGGTGGCTCCTATCTCTGTCTGCATGTCACGCTTTGTCTGCTTCTGTGTGCCGAAGTTCAGACTTCCGCTCACGTCCACCAGAAGCATGACAGTCAGTTCTCTTTCTTCCTCAAAGACCTTGACGTAAGGCTTGTTGAAGCGCGCGGTTACGTTCCATTCTATGTCGCGTATGTCATCTCCGTACTGGTATTCTCTTACCTCTGAGAAGGCCATGCCGCGTCCCTTGAACGCGGAGTGGTATTCTCCGGCGAAGATGTTGTTGCTCAGACCACGTGTCTTGATTTCAATCTGCCTGACGCGCTTTAGAATCTCTGATGTCTCCATCGCACTTGTCTCTTGCTTGTGTACTTGCTGGGGGCTTTATCAGGGCACCTCCACCTTGTTTACAATCTTGCTTATCAGCTCCTCGCAGGTCACGTTGTTGGCTTCTGCCTCATAGGTGAGACCGATGCGGTGGCGCAGCACGTCATGAGCCACAGCACGAACATCCTCGGGGATAACGTATCCGCGATGCTTGAGGAAGGCGTATGCGCGGGCGGCCAAAGCCAGGTTGATGCTGGCACGTGGTGAACCGCCAAACTCGATGTAGTCCTGTATGTCCTTGAGTCCGTACTTCTCGGGGTAACGTGTGCAGAAGACGATGTCGGAGATGTACTGTTCTATCTTCTCATCCAGATATACGTTCTTCACCACCTGGCGTGCATTCTCCACATCTTGTGTGGTCACCACGGGATTCACTTCGGTCTTCTCTCCGCTGATGTTCTGGCGTATGATGAGTTTTTCCTCGTCCTGCTTGGGGTAGTCGATGATAACCTTGAGCATGAAGCGATCCACTTGAGCTTCGGGCAGAGGATATGTACCTTCCTGCTCGATGGGGTTCTGAGTGGCAAGTACGAGGAAAGGATTGGGCAGGGCAAAGGTTTCTTTTCCGATGGTCACCTGTCGCTCTTGCATGGCTTCGAGCAGGGCGCTCTGCACTTTTGCCGGAGCTCGGTTGATCTCATCGGCCAGAATGAAGTTGGCAAAGACAGGACCGCGCTCCACCACGAATCGCTCATCCTTCTGACTGTATATCATGGTGCCGATAACGTCGGCAGGAAGCAGGTCGGGTGTGAACTGTATGCGGCTGAACTTGGCTTCCACCAACTGTGCCAGAGTCTTGATGGCCTTGGTCTTTGCCAGTCCGGGCACGCCTTCCAGCAGGATATGTCCGTCACTCAGCAGTCCTATGAGGAGTGATTCTACCAGATGCTTCTGTCCCATAATCACGCGATTCATACCTGAAACCAGGTTGTTCACGAATGGGCTTTGTTTTTCTATCAGTTCGTTCAATGCACGAATGTCTACTGATTCTGCCATAATGCTATTCTTGTTTTTTTGTCTCTAAGTTTTTAATTTGAACGCAAAAATATGGCTTTTAGCACGGATAAGCCACATGTGAAGTGTAAAAAATGGTTGCTTCGCATGTGGCTATTTGTTAAATGTATTTAATTCTGCGTGGATGTCATTTCCCTATCTCATACAATTCGGGGAGTTTCACTTCATATCCTATGGGTATGTTGTCGGGGTTGGGGAACTGGTTGAGTGCCTTGATGTATTCGGCAATGTTCTTGTCGCCATATTCCTCTCGAGCCATTCTGTACAGATTATCTCCGCGTTTCATGGCTCTTGTTCCTCGTATGCCCACAATGAGGTATTTGCCGCCAGCCATCTGTGGGAAGTTTTTGGCAGCTTCCATCATCTTGTTCCTGTCGGGCTGTGGTTTTTCCTCCTTGGGTTGTGGCTTGACTTCTTCCTGTACCACGGGTTCGATGGGTTGTACCTGTGTGGCTTTTGCAGGCTTTTCCTCAGGTTGGGTGGCGGCAGGCTCGGCAGTTATCTCTGTGAAGTCCTCTGCAGGAGGCATGCACAGCCAGCTCATGTCAATCAGTCTGAGATAGCCTGCCATATAGCATGCTATCATGATGAGCGCACCCACCAGGGATAAGAAGAGTGTGCGCCAGATGTTGTGTCCGGATTGTTGGTCTCTTGTTTGCATTTGGGTTACTTGTGTTTCTTCTTGTTCTCTACTGGGGCAGAGGGATGTTTCCGGAGTTTGTGCCTTTTGCGTCTCCTCTTTGGCTGAAACAGGAGATGTCTTTGGCGCAAACTCTTCTGCTTCCTGTTCCTCTTGTTTTTCTGATGTGATGGAATTCTCAGGGGCTTCCTGCTCCTCTTGTATTTCTGGTGTGACAGAAGTCTCGGGGATGCTTTCCTGACTCTGTTCCTCTGATGGCTCTATGGCTTCTTCTGCTTGCTCCTGAGGTTCTTGGGGAATGATGGTGACGGTATCATCCATGGCGTCCTCTTCTGGTTGCGTGCTGGAGGATTGGGCAGCGGGGATGCTGATGGATGGCGTTTCTTCGGCATCCTCATCGGCATCTTCTGTGGGGTATTTGCGGTTGATCTCCTCTATCTCCTCAGTGGAAGTCCCTTCGTTCAGGATTACTGTTTGGAAGTCGGCAAAGGGTTTGTTGACCAGTTCCTTGAGGGCATTGTCGGGCAGGAATCCTATCTTGGAGTGTCCCGAGATGGTAAATCGCTCTCCTGTGTTGACGTTCACGCTTTCCCGCTCCTGCACTTCCACCAGTTTGAATGTACCGAGTGCCTTGACTTTCACAGCCTTGTCGGCCAATATACCCTTGCTCAGGACATCGAAGAATGAGCGCACGAATGCTTCGGCATCCTTTCGCTGCAGTCCTGCATTAGCAGCCATGTCGGCTGCCAGTTCTTGCCAGTTTATTTTGTTTCCTTTCATCACTTGGCGTTTTTCTGGTTAATGCGTTCTTTGAGTGTGGGCACGGGCTTGAATCCTACAACAATCTTAGGTGGCACGAGCATACGTTGCTTGCTGGCGGGATTGACGATGATGCGTTCCATCTTGCGCTTGACTTCAAACTGTCCGAAGCCCGAGATGGCCACGGTATCCTCTTCTGCCAAGTGTCGTGACAAGGTATCCACGAGCGCAGCCGCATAAATGGCTGTCTCCTTGGCCGTCAGTCCTGTCTGGACACTTAGTTCATTGATGAATTCCTTGTTGTTCATTAGTTTTGTTTCTTGAGCGTGAATTGCCTGTTTACTCTCTTTCTCTGTTATGCTGTGGGTTCTTCCACGGGATGCCCGTAGAGGTCGAAGTCGTCGGAGCTGTCAATCTGTATCCATTGGAATGAGCCGCAGGGGAGGCTGAGTCCTTCGTCTGCACGTATGAGCACTTCGGGATCCACTTCGGGTGAGTCAAACTCCGTGCGACCCACATAGTAGTCTCCTTCCTGTCTGTCGATGATGACGCGCAGGGTTTGTCCCACCTTGCTCTCCTGCACATCGGCACTGATGTTCTGCTGTATGCGCATGAGTTTACTCAGCCGCGCTTCCTTTACCTCCTGAGGTATCTCGTCTTGATAATGCTGGGCGCTGTAGGTGCCGTCTTCTTCGCTGTAGGCAAAGGCTCCCATGCGCTCGAAGCGCATATCCTTCACAAACTGTAGCAGTTGCTGATAGTCCTCCTCGCTCTCTCCCGGATGTCCTACCATCAAGGTGGTGCGCAGATGTATGCCGGGCACTTCAGCGCGAATCTTTTCTATCAGGTCATAGGTTTGCTTTGCTGTGATGTTTCGTCGCATGGCGCTCAGCACGTTGTCCGACACGTGTTGCAGCGCTATGTCCAGATATCGGCACACGTTGGGATGCTCACGCATGACGCTCAGCAGTTCCAAGGGGAAGTCGGTGGGGTAGGCATAGTGAAGCCTTATCCATTCCACTCCAGGTATCAGAGCAATGGCTTCCACCAATTGTGCAATGCGACGCTCATGGTAGAGGTCCAACCCATAGTAGGTGAGTTCCTGTGCGATAATCTGAAACTCCTTTACGCCTTGTGCCACCAGGTGACGCACTTCAGCCGTTATCTCTTCCATGGGCCGGCTCTTGTGCTTTCCGGTGATGATGGGTATGGCACAGTAAGAGCATCGGCGGTCACATCCCTCGGATATCTTCAGGTAAGCATAATGGGGTGGGGTGGTGATGCGTCTCTCGTGCGTGCATTCGGGATGGTATTGCTTGCCCAGGTCGGAGAGCAGGTCAGTCCAGTCAAACTTGCCATAGAAATGATCCACCTCAGGCAATTCCTGCTCCAGGTCGGCCAGATAGCGCTCCGACAGGCAGCCCATCACGTAGAGTTTCTTGAGCAATCCCTTTCGCTTGCGCTCTCCCATCTGCAGTATCATGTTGATACTCTCCTCTTTGGCATCTCCTATAAACCCGCAGGTGTTCACCACCGCAATCTCTCCGCGTGGCTCCTGAGCGTCGTGCGTGACCTGATATCCGTTGAGCTCCAACTGGCGGATGAGCCTCTCGCTGTCCACCAGATTCTTGCTGCAGCCCAGAGTGATGATGTCTATGGTGTCCTTTCTCATCTTTGTCCTTAGTCTGCAAACAGGGAGTCCACAAATTCTTTTCTGTCAAAAGGCTGCAGGTCCTCCATTCCTTCACCCAGTCCGATGTATCTTACGGGAATCTTAAACTGATGGCTCACTCCGATGACCACTCCTCCCTTGGCCGATCCGTCGAGTTTGGTGATAGCCATGCCTGTCACCTCGGTGGCGGCAGTGAACTGTCGTGCTTGCTCAAAGGCGTTCTGTCCTGTGCTTCCGTCCAGTACCAGCAGCACTTCGTGTGGGGCATCGGGAACCTGCTTCTGCATCACGCGCTTAATCTTGGAGAGTTCGTCCATGAGACCCTTCTTGTTGTGCAGGCGCCCGGCGGTATCTATCAGCACCACGTCGGCATCGTTGGCCAAAGCGCTTGCCAGAGTGTCATAGGCTACGCTGGCAGGGTCGCTGCCCATGTTCTGCTTGATGACGGGCACTCCCACACGTTCTCCCCAGATGCACAGTTGCTCCACGGCTGCTGCGCGGAAGGTATCGGCGGCTCCCAGATACACCTTCAGCCCGGCTTTCTTAAACTGATAAGCCAGTTTGCCAATCGTGGTGGTCTTGCCCACTCCATTTACGCCCACCACCATCACCACATAGGGTTTCTTGTCTGTGGGTATGGAGAAGCCTCCCTCGTCCTGTGCTCCGCTTTCAGTGAGCAGTCCTACAATTTCGTCTCTCAACACGTTGTTGAGTTCCGTGGTGGTCACATACTTGTCTCGTGCCACTCGTTGTTCTATCCGTTGTATGATGTCCAGGGTGGTGTCCACGCCCACATCGCTCGTCACCAGAATCTCTTCCAGGTTGTCCAACACTTCGTCGTCCACACGTGATTTGCCCATGATGGCACGTGACAGTTTGCCGAAGAAACTTTGCTTGGTCTTCTCCAGTCCCTGATTCAATACTTCTTTTTTCTCACGGGAAAAGAAATCAAAAAATCCCATACCTATTATATAATTGATATATTTAAAGTGCAAAGTTAAGGAAAAAATGATAATGGATGGGTAAAAATCAGGCCAAATCGGCCTTTGGACTGCAAAAGGTATTCACTTGCCTTTGTAGGGAATGGTTTCAGCCCTTTCGTTTGCGTTGGCTGACGCAAACGTTTGCATGCACCATCGCAAACGTTTAACCCGAATCAGTTCATCAGACCGCAAAGCGTGGCCCCTCTACATTAGAGGCTTTAGGGGAATCTGATGGCTGATTCGGGTTGGTTTCAATAAAGGGGAAGTTTTTCTGTATGTAAATTACTTTACATCAGAGTTCCACCTGATTCACAATCTCTCCGTCATAGAGTCGGATGATGCGGTCGGCATATGATGCGTCATGCTGTGAGTGAGTTACCATGATGATGGTGGTACCTTCTTTATGGAGTTCGCTCAGCAGAGTCATCACTTCCTTTCCGTTTTTTGAATCCAGGTTACCCGTAGGCTCATCGGCCAGAATAATCTTGGGATTGGAAAGTACGGCACGGGCTATGGCCACCCTTTGCTGCTGTCCACCCGATAACTGGCAGGGGAAATGCTTGCGTCGATGTGAGATGGCCATGCGGTCCATCACAGCCTCTATGCGTTGCTTGCGCTCCTTGGCAGGTGTGCCCATGTAGAGCAGAGGCAGTTCGATGTTCTCATAGACGTTGAGTTCGTCGATGAGGTTGAAACTCTGAAACACGAAACCTATGACACCCTTGCGCAGGTCCGTGCGCTCATTCTCCTGCAACTTACTCACATCCTTTCCATTGAGCATGTAAGTGCCTTCTGTGGGATTGTCCAAGAGTCCCAGGATGTTCAGCAGAGTAGACTTTCCGCATCCCGATGGACCCATGATGGCCACAAACTCGCCCTCCTGCACGTGCAGGTTTACTTCTCGCAGAGCCCATGTCTCCACTTCTTCTGTTCGGAAAACTTTCTTGACGTTCTGTAACTGAATCATAACTGTATAGTTCTTTTAGTTTATCATTCTTTCGCAATAATCTCTGAGGGGTTGGTGCGCATGATGCTGCGGATGTTCCACAGCACGATGGCGGCAATCATGCCCATGATGATGAGCGAACCTCCAAGGCAGGGGATGAGGGGAGAGGCATCCAGCCAGTCCAACATCTGTTGACTATCCATGTCTCCCGGGAACACCATTTTATGGAACAATGCCGCCACGGGTATGGCGATGACGAACGAGAGCAGGACTATCAGGAGATATACACTGCCGAAGAGGCTGTAGATGTTGCGGCTCTTGGCCCCGTTGACCTTGCGGATGGCTACTTCCTTGCGGCGCGAACGGGTATCAAGGGCGGTGGTGCTGTAGATGCCCATGGCACAGATGATAAGACTACAGGCACACAGAATCCAACTTGCGGTGCGGATACTCTCAACTAAAGTCACGTCTTCGTGATACTCATGGAAATTTCTCATCTTTATTTCTTCCGACGATGTGTCAATGTTCTGGATTACGGTCTCCGCCTCGCGCATGAGCGACTGGTACTTGCCTTTCTTTGGGATGAGTACAAACATGGGGCCGTACTTTGCCATGGAGGGATGTATCATTATGGACTTATTTCTTTGGTAATAGGGCATGATGGGTATCGTTCCTGCTATGGGCAACGTCAGATTCCCTTGGGGATTTAATCTCTGGGTCAGGACATCTGTTGATGCCACGCCAAATCCACGCAGTTTCCGATAGAGACCTTCGTTGAGCAGCAGGTATGCATCATCGGAGTATGCAGGCTTGTGAAGCCAGTTCACTTGCAGTTGGTAGAATGAAATTATGGATGTGTCGGTTGCACATATAAAGTCCATGCTTCCTATTCCACCGAATGCTGTCAATATCTCGGGATTGTCTTGTATCTCAGGGATATCAGCTGAGTAGTCATTATATGTGATTTTCCTTTCCAGACTGGGCAGTAGTTCTATCTCCTTATCTATGGATTCCCTTTGAGTGCCTTGGCTACAGTCCAGCAGGATGCATTCCTTGAAGGAATCCAGGTTGTCGGGCAGATGGAAAATCTGGAACAACTGTTCTGTTTTCCTGTTGATCGTGAGCGTACTGCATACCAGGATGGTACTGATGACTATCTGTATGCCCAGCATGACGTTGCGGAACATGTGTGAGCGGCTGCCGCGCATGTTGGCAGCCATCCCTTGGCCTGCCCTGCATATCCGTGACAGGGCTATCCATATTGTCAGGCCGCACACGAGCAGCAACAGCCCACCTGTGTACAGGCAGTAGAGTGGAATGTCACGGATGCATGTTTCCCCATTAGACGCGATGGTGGCAAACTGTGTGTAGATGAATGTCTCCACCCAACTGCCAATCAGCATCGCCATTACTACCGCCATGCCTACCACCAGTATGATTTCGGAGAAAAGAAGCCAGAACAACTGCCAGCGTTTGGCACCATGGGTGATGCGCAGAGCCACCTCACGCCTACGCATCCAGAAGAGCTGAACCTGCATGCGCAGGAATCCGATGATGGCGGCAATCAGTATGAGTGCGCCAACAAGGTGGAGTTTCGTCCGTATCATTATAAGGTATATTACTTCGTTTTTGTCTGTCATCTTTTCCAGTTTCGCAGATAGTCTGAAGGGCTTCAGACGAGCATTTAGCTCTTCCAGCAACTCCTGCTCCGAATA
>JBJFDX010000060.1:0-2883 GCA_051890235.1 Bacteroidaceae bacterium
CCATGGACAAAGCGGGCGGATACGGAATTCAGGACGGCGATCTCGTTGCGTCGTACAAAGGAAGCTATTCAAACGTCGTGGGTCTGCCGCTGGAAAGGGTCCGCGCGCTGTTGAAGGAAGGAAATTATGTTGAAACTTGCGATTATAACCCTCGGAATTGTTGCAGTTGCCGTGCTTCTGTTATGTATCAGGGTTGTTCTCCTGCCCGGTGGACGCTTCCGTAGTTTTCATGTGGGTGAGAGTAAGGAGATGCGCAAGAGAGGCATCCATTGTGTGCAGAGTATGGACCGCATGGAGCGCAAGCCTAACCGCCATGCGCTCAGGGAGAGACGGGATGATATCTGAGACAAGTGGAATCCTTATTAACTTATTAAAATATTATAAAGGTATATAAAACAAAACACAAGATATGAAAATGAACAAGATTAACCTGGGTGTGGCATGTATGGCATTTCTTGTTACTTTGGGCAGTTGCTCAAAGAATACAGAGAATGCAGCAGAGGAAACAGCAAGTGCCGAACAGACTGTAGGTCTGAAGATTGCTTATGTGGAACTGGATACGCTCATGAGCCAATATCAGCTCTACAAGGATTATAGCGAGGTTCTCACACGCAAAGGAAACAACATACAGACCACTTTGGCACAGAAGCAGCGCACCCTGGAGTCTCATGCTGCTGCACTTCAGAAGAAGTATGAGAGCAACGGATTTACCACTCGTGACGAGCTGGAGCGTGCTCAGGCATCCATTCAGAGGGAGCAGGAGGATCTGCAGGAATTGGCAGCACGTCTCAACAACGAGTTCAATGAGGAGCAGGCACGCATCAATGAGGAGGCGCGTGACAGCATACAGGCATTCCTTAAGCAGTTCAACCGTACACGCAAGTATGATTATGTCATGGTCAAGGCAGGCGAAAATCTGCTGATTGCCAATCCTAAGTTTGATATCACCAAGGACGTGGTGAAGGGGCTCAACAAGAGATACAAGGTTCGTCCCGAGGTGGCAGAGCAAATCAAGAAGGTGGATGCTCAGGAGGATTCGTCTGCCAAGTAATACATACATTTTTTTTGAGAGAAAATCCCTCTGTTTCGTAATCGACAAGGAGTATACAAAAGGAAACATATCGTGACAGATATTGCAAGACATATCGAATACCTGCTGTTGGAGCACGACCGGGTGAGCATACCCCAATTGGGCACGTTCAGCATTCAGGTGTCACCCAGCAGATGGGTGCAGGAAGAAGATCTCTTTCTGCCTCCTGTACGTAATGTCTCCTTTACTTCTGATTGTGACGAACCTTCCTGCAATCATTTTGTGCAGTCGCTCTCGGCTGCCTTGAAGGTCTCTGACGATCAGGTTCTGGCTCTGTGTGCCGAGTATGTGGAGAGCATCCAACAGGAATTGAGTGCCAACTCTGTGGCTGAGGTGGGAAGTATAGGCATGTTTGTGCGCGATTCTGTCTCTGATGACGATTGCTTCATTCCATGTCAGGCAGGTGTTACATCTCCGCAATATTATGGACTCGATTCCGTTTACCAGCCTCGTTTGTCGGAATGTTTGATTCACAACGAGAGGGTTGCAACCTTACGGCAGCAGGAGCAACAGGACAACGGGCATGTGACCATACGCATTCCCCGTAGCCTGCTTTATTATGCCTCGGCAACTGCTGCAGCCATCATCATTTTCCTCTCTTTCTCCACGCCAGCCAGTTTTACCTCGCCTGAGTCTGCATCCATGGCGGCCACCACCAATCTCTTCCTTCCTGATAATCTGCTCCCTTCGGTGGAGTCTGTTCAGGAAATATGGCAGGCCGACGCCCCTGATTCTTTGACTGTGAATGCCGCAAGTCAGACAGCCTCTCAGATGTCTGCTGACGGGGAATGTGAGGTTCCTGAATCAGAGGAAGTTTCATTTGAAACAGCATCTCCCTCAGCTTCAGAAACCACTCAAGCCCATATTTCCGTTGACAAAAAGCAAATCCAGCAGGAGGAATATGCTGTGGTGCTGGCAAGTGCCGTAAGTGTATCCAATGCAGAGCGATATGTGACAGACTTAAACGAGAAGGGTATCAAGGCCGTCGTTCGTGTCAATGGAAGTATGAACCGTGTGCTCGTGCCGGGGTTCAAGTCCAGAGACGATGCTGCGGAGTATGCCACTACGTTACGTGTAAGAGAGTCTGAGTTTGAGTTCGTATGGGTATTGAAACTCTAATCTTTCCCTACAAATACAGAATATCATGAAGAGGGTACGCTGTCCTAAGTGTGACAATTATATCGTGTTTGATGAAACCCGTTATCAGCCAGGTCAGCAGCTGGTATTCGTATGCCCCGACTGCAATAAGCAGTTTGGTATTCGCATGGGCACAAGTCAGGTGAAGGTTACTCGCAAGGAGTCGGAAGTTCAACCCGAGGAACCGGCAGGAGAGTTGGGCAGTATCATCGTGGTGGAGAATGTGTTCCATTATCGCCAAGTGATTCCTTTGCAGATGGGTGATAACGTGTTTGGCCGTTATGTGAGAGGAACCAATATCAACAAGCCCATAGAGACATTAGATCCCAGTGTGGATACCAAACATTGTGTCATCCGTGTGCAACGCAATAAGAGAGGCGAACTCCAGTATATTCTTCGAGATGCTCCCAGTAACACTGGCACCTTCTACATGAACGAGATACTGCGAGACCAGGACCGCATCCGCCTCTCCGACTCCGACATCATTACCATAGGAGCCACCACCCTCATCCTGCGTACCACTGCCGAAGAAGAGGAGTAAGTCTGTCCCTTTTTTATTTACCACGGAAGATAGGAAGCCTGCTTTACTTTCAAAACTCCTAAAACTGTACTTTTCCCCGCAAACGTTTGCGGGAGCGGTTGCAAACGTTTGCGAC
>JBJFDX010000061.1:0-10654 GCA_051890235.1 Bacteroidaceae bacterium
GGGCATGATTGCCAATGCTCAGGACAACTACACATTGACTGTCAACGTTGACGATGCCACAAGGGTTGGTGTGCAGGTGTACTCCAATGAGACTTACTCCTTCGTTGACCAGGAGGTTGTCAATGGAGCAAACACTTATTCTGTGGCTCCCTATGGTCAGTTCAGGGTATATGCCAAAGAAAACTATCTGCTGGCAAGTGTATACAATGACACATACGGCTATAGTGCACAATCGAGCTATGCCACAGAGTTTGTCACATATGTCAGCGCCGACCTGACCTTCACCATAACAACGGCCAAGGAGTCAGACGTATACACAAAATCTTTCAAAATTACCGTTGACGACCCCACTATGGTGGTGGCTCGCCTCTATTCAGGTCGCGTGGTAACCTTGAAGGAGGGAGAAAATGTGGTTGCCTACAGCCCCGAGACAGAGCCCCAGCTGAGCATTAGCGCTACAGGAGGCTCTCCCCTGTATAAGGTGACGGACGGTGGTGTTGATGTAGTTCCCCAGGGTAGTATGTACTACGTGACCCTCTCTGAAGAGACCAATCTGAATGTAATCACCAAATGGCCTGAGGATGTGAAGTTCAATCTCAACTTCAGCATTGCCGATGAGACCATGAAGGATATCATCTCAGGCATCAGCGTGAATTATGTACCCGTGGAGAACTTCAGCACAGAAGGCATGGAGATACAGGGTGGTGCACAGGTGACAGTAAACTTCAATATTGAGTCTTACTCTATCGATGCCTTTACGGTGAATGGTGCCACTGCCTATGTCTACGGTTCACAGTACTCCTTCTACATGACCGAGAACACCACGCTTGGCATTACAGCCTCCAAGCTGGCACCTATCCACTTCACAGTCAATATCGACGACCCCACTAATATCACCCTTTATAAGGGCTACAGTTATGAGAACAACACGGTGGCACTCTCAGCAGGCGACAATGCTTTGGAGATGTCATCCAACTCCAGTCGCTGTGTAACCATCGTGCCAAATAATGGATGCTTTGTCAGTTCCATCAGCGACGGAACACAGGAATACACTCCCTCTGCCAACGGTACCACAGTAAACATATCTGAAGGTATGGTGATTACCATCAAAACAGGCAAGATTGTACGTGACAAGGTGGCAAAGATTATCGTGACCGGTCGTGAATTGGCCGAGAACTACTTCTCCTTCTACAGCGTAACGGACTACAGCCTGAGATATGACTTTGCCGAAGGTGAGAATACTCTCAACTTCTGCGATGCCGATCTGCCATTCACCTTCGGATGCTATGGTCCGTCCATCAACTCGGAGAATAAGATCTATCTCAACGGCCTCCGCGCTCACAGCAATTATGGTTCATATGCCCTCTACTTCGATAACGGAGCCAACATCTGCATCGACCTTAACAACAGTTATGCAAGCCAGGAGAAGACCGTCAACTTCGTTTTGGGAGAAGGGGTTGAAAAATACATGATCTCTCAGGTGAATACGCCCATAGGCACCGCCTACGAATGGGACACCATAGGTTTGACCTGCATAGATGGTAGCAGTTACGACGTAACCATTACCCCTGCCGCTGAAGCACCCATCAACATATACTTAGACGGACAGGCTGTGACAGCCAATGCTGAGGGTAAGTATGTGATGACCATCACACCCGAGAGTTCTGTCATCAACATCAACAATTCAGAGGCAGACGGCATCATAGAAGTCAGCAACACCGGAAAGCAGTCGGAGGACAAGATATACACCCTAAGCGGCATGCAGGTGAAGAAGGCTTCCAAGGGTCTCTACATCATCAACGGCAAGAAGTATATTGCCAAGTGACCCATGTGTCACAGATTGAGGATGAGACCAGACAAAAGAAAATATCAGACAACCAAAGAGAGCAGGTGGGACGCAACAAGCAACCCGCCTGCTCTTGGGTGTTTTTATAAATCGCAACCCATTTACATAAATAACAGATACTGATGAAGAAGTTTATATTCTCGGTAACCCTAATGCTGATGGTCATCCCGACGATGGCCCAAGATGGACCTTCTCTGGCCAACCGCTTTGCCATCCAACGTATGAAGATGGAGCAGACTAATACCCCATTCAACCATAAGGTGGGTACCCTGCGCAAGACCAAGAAGATAACAGACACATCCTCTGCCACCAAAATGGCCTTTGCCCGACTGGCAGAAGGAGTAACTCTGGAGGATGTGCAGGCACAAGACGTGCAAGTGGTACGCACCATGGGTCCATTTGTCATCATAGCCACTACCCTGGATGATGCTGAGCGTGTAGCCTCACTCAAACTGTTTGAGGATTTCCAGTTTGAGAAGAAAGTTCAGCAGAAAATGAATTATGCCAGGAAGGCCACCCATGTGGACGAGGTGCACCAAGGTATAGGTCTTACCCAGGCCTACACAGGTAAGGGAATAGTGTGTGGCATCGTGGATAACGGTTTCGACTTCGGTCATGCCAATTTCCAAGATGCTGAGGGGAAGCCACGCATCAAATATTTTGAGAGCGTAGGCACCAACAGCAATGCCACATCAGCAGATGACTATTTCACCATCAAGTCCTACAACACCCCAGAGGCTATCCAGAAACTCACCACTGACAACACAGGTTCCTATCATGGAACCCACACCATGGGCATCATGGCAGGTGGATACCGGGGAAATACCAAGGCAGCACTCATGGAAGAGGGATCCGACAAACTCATCACCTCAGTAAGCGAAAGTACCCCCAACCCTTACTACGGCATGGCATATGATGCCGATATCATTGCCGGAGCAGGTGTAAACATGTCGAATCTGGAGATTGCGCAAGCTGTGTTCGACCTGGCCCTGTATGAGGACTACAGCAAACAGCCTGTGGTCATCAACCTCTCTCTCGGCTCCAACAGCGGTCCACATGATGGTACGAGTGCCGAATGCCAAGTGTTTGACCTGCTGGCCAAGCAATATGGATCTAAGATTGTCATCGCCTCGGGTAACGAGGGAGACATGAAACTGGCTATTCACAAACAACTCACCTCCGACGACACGGAGATGAAGTCTTTTGTGACAGGAACTTCCATCCAGGACAAAGAGGGTTCTTACTACATGCGATATGGAGGTATAGAGATTTACAGCAACGACAACAGACCTTTCAAGGAACTGGACGTGATTATATACAATACCTCTCGTAACCGAATATCCAAAACCTTCAAACTTACTCCCACTGAACTCAACAAGGGCACAGGTACTTACTTTTGCTCCGAAGGATATACTGACTATGTGGGCGGCACGAAGGATCTTACCTTTGATAAATATTTCGAGGGTTGGGTAGGCTACGGATGGAGTATCGATGAGAACAGCAACCGCGCCTACGCCCTGATAGATATCGCAGCCATGGATAACGATGCATATAATAAGGACAACCAATATATCATCGGATTCAAAGTAATAGGCGAGGATGGCCAGCGCTTTGATGCCTACGCCAGTGGAGATGCCATCTACGGAATCGACTCTTACGGAGTGGAAGGTTGGGATGACGGTTCATGCAACGGAACGATAAGTGATATGGCCACAGGACAAAACACCCTGTGTGTGGGTTCCTATACAGAAGTGAATGGTTGGCCTCAACTGGATGGATACAGTTACAGTCAGCTCGACAGCGACAACAACCCCGTACTGCAGAAGGGCAAAGTGTCATCATTCACCTCCTTTGGTTCCCTGGTAGATGGGCGCAACCTGCCTCATGTGCTGGGACCTGGAGCCTACGTCATCTCGTCCATGAACAGACATTACCTCGAGGCTGCAGGATATACCGGCAGCGAGGATATCCTGACGGCTGTGGCTCTCAACGATACCCGCGATCCCTATGCTTGGTCGGCAGGAACCTCAATGGCATGTCCCGCCGTTACAGGTATCATAGCCCTTTGGCTTGAGGCTGACCCCACACTTACCATGGATGAGATCAAGGACATTATTGCCACCACTTCCCACAAGACCGATGATATGATTCTCGATGACCCTGCCCAGGTAGGCTATGGCCTGATAGATGCCTATGCAGGACTCAAGGAGGTACTTCGTCGCAAGGGAGCTGACGGAATCAGCAGTCAGGGAGCCACCGACAGCCGGCTGGTTGCCACAGCCTGTGGCGATCGTCGAGTAAACGTGTTCGTGGCTGGCGAAAAGGCTCTGGACATCGAAGTGTATGACATGGCAGGCATCAAGGTCAAGGGCATACATGCCCAGGGTGACGAGGCCATGATAGACCTAACCGACACGACTAAGGGTGCCTATATCATCCGCGTCAACGGACGTCTGTCAAAATGTATCCTTGTGAAGTAAACAGATAACATCAACAACATGTCCCCTACGACACTCAACATGTCGCAGGGCATGCAAATCAAATAATCAGAAACAGATGAGAAACAGATTCTTATTCAAGCTTATGATGCTGGCCTGCACATTTATGCTGCTGCCCTTTGCGGCCCTGGCGCAGACCGATGAAAAGCCTCTCATTGAATTTAAGACAGCCATTTTGGAGCAGGATGGCGAGGAAGTGGGACGTACCGTTACCATTTTCCTGGGCGGACACAAGCAGGAGACCGACTATATTGATTTCGACTGCGGTAACGGACTGGAAGAGCATGAGCTCAATCCTGCCACCATTGACGCTTCCACAGGTGATTGGGACGGAGGAACATCCATTACCTGTAACGTAACCGAGGAGGGCATCGTGCGCATCTGGGGCGATCCTGAGAATATTGCCGTGATACGCTTCGACGGTTGTTATATCACGGACCTTACGATGCAGGAAATGCCCAACCTGTATTACATCAATCTCGACCACAACCTGCTCCATGAACTCGACCTGTCGGCCTTCTCGGGCCTTGGAGCTATTTCCGTAAATGACAACCCGTTTGACCGAAAGCCGCTGAAGATTGGCGCAAACAAGCCTCGTCTTATGGTTTTGGAGATGGGACAGATTGACAATATTGACCCTGAGTTCAACCTATCAGACTATCCCGAGCTGATTTCCTTCGACGGATATGCCAGCAAAGGACTCTACAAGGTTGATCCCACGAAATGTACCAAATTGCAACGACTCTCTATCGATGGTACCAACGTGAGCAGCCTTGACCTCTCCAACAACCCCAATATCACCATCCTCAACATCAGCGATACAGGTATCAAGGAGATTGACCTGGGCAACCTCACCTATCTGCAGCAGTTCTATGCCGACCACCAGTCGAGCACCATGAATACCGACTGCAAGCTTACCTCGCTTGATGTGACTAAGAACGAGAAACTGGTCTATCTCTTTGCAAGCGGAAACCTGATCAAGGATATTGACCTGAGCCACAATTATTATCTGCAGAACCTTTATCTGGCCGATAACAAGCTCACAAGCATCAATCTTGACAACAATCCCCAGCTGGTGAACGTCATCCTGCGCAAGAACAATATGGACTTTGCCACCCTGCCCTTCCCTGGCGAGTGGATTCAGTATGACTACAATCAGAACAACATGCCCGTGGCCAAGACCATCCAGGTGGGCGACGTGATTGACCTATCGGCACGTGTCCTCAGAGAAGGTACCACCACCACCTGTGGCGTGTATATGACTTCTGAGGACGAGGCAGGCATGCGCACACCCCTGAGCGAAGAGTATTACACCTATGCCGACGGTAAGGTGACCTTCCTGCAAGCTCCCGAGGATAGTGTCTACATCGCCTTTGCCAACGACAAGTTCCCTGCTCTGACTCTTGACTACATGCCCCTGCGAACCGAAAAGTTCATGGTCAAGACTGCTGAGATCTATGGACAGGATGACGTGAAGGTGACCATCAATCCCGTTCTGTCATCCACAGGTGCTACCCTCAATATGAAGGTGGGCATGGCCGGTGCTACTGCCGACAGCCCCAAGACATTCTACATCTCAGACAGAGACGGCAACAAGAAGCAGTTCCTGGCCACCACCAGCGGTATGCCATCGGAGAACAACGTCAGTTATCAGACCACTTCGGACGTGGCATATATCCTTGTGCCTCAGGACGAACTTATCACGGCCCTGGAAATCAGGAACCAGCAACTCACGGATATCAACATCACCAAGGCTCGCAGCCTGGGCGACCTGCGTCTGGTGGGTACTGGACTCAGTCAGATTGAACTTGGCTACAACCGCGGTTTGAGAAATCTGGAGATTACAGGCAACCAATTCTCCACCCTCAACATCCGTGGCGTGAATGATGCTTACCAGAAGAACCTATTGCAGGACATCAACCTCAGCAACAATGGCATCACAGAGGTTAAGCTCAACGATATGGGTACCATACACAACCTCAATCTCTCGGGCAACCAGTTGACGGAACTCTCACTCAAGGATGCTGACAACATGCAGACACTTGACCTGAGTCACAACCTGCTCACAACAGTTAACCTGAGTTATTGCACGCTCATGACTGACTGCAACATCTCACACAACAATATCTCAGAGGTGGTGATGCCCTCGGAGAACAACTTGCAGAATTTCCTTTGCAACAACAACAGCCTCTCCTTTGCCACCCTGCCACGTGTGGACGCAAACACTCATTACGTATATGCTCCACAAAACAAGGTGAGCATAGCCGAGAAGGCACCCGGTGTGGACCTCCAAAGCCATAATGTGGACGGACTGACCACCTACGTGTGGAAGAAGGCCGACGGCAGCGTCCTGACAGAGGGGACCGACTACACCATCACCGATGGTATGACACGCTTCCTCACTCCCGCCGTGGGCAACCTTGTCCATTGTGAAATGACCAACAGCATCTTCAGCGGTCTCACCCTGGTCACCACAGATATCATGGCGGCAGATATGCCCAGCTACAAGATAGGCACATTTACCACCACCGAGGATGGTACAGGCACACTTGTGCTGCGCTCTTATTCTCCCACAACCATCTGTATCGACTGGAAAGGCGGAGGCGTGGCTGTAGAGAGCTACTCCGTCACCAACGACCTCACCGTCTGCGAGGTTACTACCCATGCAGGGGGAGAATGTGCCGTATATGCCTACGAGGAGAAGTCTCCCCTGTACGTATTCAGCACAAATGGCATCAAGATGAAGGACGTGGATCTCACCAACATGAAGAGTCTCGTGCTGGTCAACCTTACCAATTCAGGTCTTTCCAATGTGAAACTACCCGACTCTGATGACCTGGCGGAGCTTATCCTCGACAAGAACAACCTGACAGATATCGACCTCTCACGCTATGCCTCTCAGTTGCGTATGCTGTCACTCAACAACAACCAGCTTACCTCCTTTGATGCTACGAATCTGAAGAGTCTGCTCAGCTTGGGTATTGCCAACAACCAGTTGACATCTCTCAAGCTGGCAAACCCCGACATGTACAACCTGGAGGCATCGGGCAACCAGCTGACGGAAATAGATCTGTCCAAGAATAAGGGTCTGTCACAGATATTCCTCTCCAACAATCAGCTGGAGCATATCGATATCACACCCTTGCGCAACATCGTGGCTCTGCATATCGACAGCAACAAATTCCGCTTCAGCACGCTTCCCATGCTTGGCAGTTATGCATCCTACCAGTATAGCAATCAGGCTAATATCGATGCCGCAGCCGACGAGAATGGCGTGGTGGACCTCTCAGCAGAGGCTCTCGTGGGGGACTCCGTCACCCTGTACCGCTGGTTTGTGGGCGAGCCCTGGTATGACGAGAATACGGGCGAACTGACCGGCGAGGAGCTCTATTATGATGACGAGGTATATGTCAGGGATGGCATCTCCACCTTCTCAGCCCCCATCAACGGAGTGGTGTGTGCCATGACCAACAGCAAGTTCCCCTACCTCACGCTTTGCACCAACCCCCTGGATGTGGTTACCACAGACATCAAGGGCGTATCTGAGGGCTGTCTGCCTCGTGTCAGAGTGGAGGGCGACGAGATAGTATTCGAGGCCGGACAAGGCGTACAGAACGAAGTATTCACCACATCGGGCGCTCAAGTGGCTCGCATGAGTGGTACGGGTCGTGTAACCCTGCCTGCAGGCGTTTACCTGATACGTAGCGGAAAGGCTGCTGTCAAGGTACGCATAAGATAAAAGAGAGGACCGACATTCCTCCGTATGACAAACAATTTGGCGGCTACGTACCATCTCAGGTTGTAGCCGCCATTCTTTTATCCGGCGTCCTCACGCATCCTATGCGGAAAACGTCTGCTGATGAGGGATTGGGCCATTCACACGGTATTGATGGGAGTCCCCTGGATAAAGGCGCGCACGTTGTCCTCCAGGATATGCAGAAGGCGCATACGAGCCTCGCGGGTGGCCCACGCGATATGGGGCGTAAGGAAGACGTTGGGGGACGAGAGGAGAGGATTGCCTTCCTGGGGAGGTTCTGTGCCCAACACGTCGGCAGCATAGGCCGAAAGGAGGCCTGAGCGAAGAGCCTGCGCCACGGCATGCTCGTCCACTACGGCTCCACGGCTTGTGTTGATGAGTATCGTGCCTGGCCTCATGAGAGAGAGGGTGGAGGCGTTGACCAGATGATGTGTGTCGGGGGTGAGAGGGCAATGGAGGGTGATGATATGGCAACCGGACCAGAAGCAAGAGCCATCCACCTTGGTCACACCCTGGGGAAGCTGCGCCTGGGGCCGGCGGCTCAGAGCCACCACTTCCATACCGAAGGCCTGTGCCATGGACGCCACCCTGCTCCCTATGCCACCCACTCCCACTATGCCCAGGCGCTTATGCTCAAGCTCGGTAAGGGGCGTGTCCCAATAACAGAAGTCCGGACTCTGGGTCCATCGTCCTTCCTGCGTAATCTGCCGGGTATAATGCTCCACGCGGTTGGTGATGGTGAGCAGCATGGCAAAGACACTCTGAGCCACAGAGGCCGTGCTGTAGGCAGGGATATTGGCAACCACGACCTGATGCCTTCGGGCTGCCTCCATGTCGATGATGTTGTATCCCGTGGCTGTTACTCCGATAAACCTGAGGCAGGGCAGCCGGGCGAAGATGTCGGCCGTAAATGCAACTTTGTTGGTGAGCACGATTTCTGCATCCTGGCATCGGGGGATGACCTGATGAGGAGCCGTGCGAGGATAGACGGTAAGCGAGCCCAGAGTGCCCAAGGTGTCCCAACTGAGGTCACCTGGGTTGAGGGCATGTCCGTCCAGAATGACTATTTTCATGCAGCTTTCTTCCTGTTTGTTTCCGAATACCTTATTTGAGTACAAAGATTTGATATGCGCGGATGCTTCCGGGAGCTCCCTGCTCCATGCGTGGCAGATATTCCAGGGCCGTGACGGTCTGCTCGGCACCCAGGTCGATAACGAGCAGATGAGGTGAAGAGGCATCCCGCTCGGTTTGCCAGTAAGTGGACTCCTGCAGGTCAAAAGCCTTGTCGCCCGTGTGGTTTCCCTGCAGATTCTCAGAGTTGGCATACTTCACGCTCCATTGGTCACGGGGAATACGCTTTCCGTTCTTATCCTTGAGATAGATTTCCGCCACAGCCACAGGTTTGCCGTCGTGTGTGGTGGAACATTGAATGGCCAGGAAACGTCCTTGTGCAGGCTTGCCGAAGGGGATTGTCTGCCATCCGTTGCCAGCCTTCGTTTCTCCCTGAGCCACGGGAGTGGCGGAGTTGAGGTCGGGCTTGTCTCCTATATCATTATGGCGAAGCGAGCGCTCAAGCTGCAGTTTGTCCAGTTCGGGCTTGTCCTGTCCCCACACCACGGGTTCCCGCGGTCCCGCCACATCTATCACGATAAGCTCATTCTCGCCCTTTTTCAGCCAGCATCCCGGGCAATAGAGGGTCTGCTGGGGACCGATGCTCCAGAATCTTCCCAGGGCGTGTCCGTTGAGGTAAACCAGTCCCTTGCCCCACGTCTCCATGTTGAGGAAGGTATCCCCGGTCTGCTTCAGCCGGAAAGTGGTTCGGTAATAGCCTATCTGCTCGGGGATGTCCACGAGTGGTCCCATGTCGTTCTGTGGTGCCGAGACGGCTCTGAGGGCATGACTGTAGGAGTCCATGATGCGGGCCATCTGCCAGTCCTTGAGCGTCCAGGTTACCTCGTCGCCATCCACGTCGGCCGTAAGGGTGACGTCGCCTATGAGTCCCTTGAAATCCTTGATGGCACGTCCGAAATTGATGCGTCCCATAGCCTCCACCAAGAGGGTGAGCCTGTCCCCTTGCCGGGTGGGCGGAAGCTGAAGGGTGCGCTCGTTCTTCACACGGTCCACCTTACCCACGTACTTGCCGTTGATGAAAGCCTGCACGAAGTCATGTCCGTCCAGATGCAGGGTGCTTCCCTCGGATATCTGAGGCAGGGTGGTGCGGTATATCATGGAGCCATACCCCATGTTCATCTCCTCAAAGGTCATGGGCTCCCGGCTGGAGGCCATGCTGTCCACGCCCATGCAGATTGAGGACATGCGACTGAGCGTCATGCGGGGTATGCTGATGAGCCGGGCGGGAGCGGCAGGCAGGGAAGGCAGTTTCTGAGAGGAATATTTCTGCAGAGTCTGCCTCAGCAACCAGTATTTCTCGGTGGCACAGCCATACTCGTTGATGGGTGCGTCGTAATCATAGGAGGTCACGTCGGGAGCAAATCCGGGCGAGTTGGCTCCTGCCCAATGGCCGAAGGAGGTGCCTCCGTGGGTCATATATAG